>CAZHDP010000100.1:0-5499 GCA_964531605.1 uncultured Burkholderiaceae bacterium
CGTCACCTTGGCGGCCATGGCCGATGGGCTCGACCTTGATGACCTCGGCCCCCAGATCGGCCAGCACCATGCCGCAGGTGGGGCCCATCACCATGTGGGTGAACTCGACCACCCTGATGTGTGAATAAGGTAAGCCCCCACGCTCCCCCACTGCGTGTGGGTCGCTGCCCCCCGAGGGGGCCTTCGCGCCTTGGGGCGGCCCGGCGTCGCTCATGGCATTTTGCTGCTCAGGCATGGGCGCCCCCCTGCACGTAGCCCTTGGGCAGCCCCGCCTCGGGCGTCATGCCGTACAGTGGTTCACCTGGCAGGCCAGCGGCCAGCGGCGCGCGGGCAGCCATCAGCTTGTTCAAATCGATTCCAGTCTTGACACCCATGGCTTCGAACATGAACACCAGGTCTTCTGTGACCACATTGCCCGAGGCACCCGGGGCATAAGGGCAACCCCCCAAGCCAGCCAACGACGCGTCAAACGTGCGCACCCCAACGTCGTAAGCCGCCAAACAATTCGCCAGACCAAGTCCGCGCGTGTTGTGCATGTGGGCCGCGCCGGTGCGGTCACCGATCTCGGCACGCACCCGGTTGAAGATGCGGCGCACCTGGGCCGGGTTGGCCATGCCCGTGGTGTCCGACAGGCCAGACTCATCGGCCCCGGCCTCGATGACAGCCCCTGCCAGCCAAACCACGTCGTCCTCGGCCACCGCGCCTTGCAGGGTGCAACCGAAGGCGGTGGAGATGCCGGCCTCCATCTTGACGTGGGGCGCGATGTCACGGCGCAGGGCGGCGATGCGCCGCACCTCTTCGACCATGTCTTCGCGGGTCTTGCGCACGTTGGCCAGCGAGTGCGCGGCACTCGCCGACACCGGCATGGTGATTTTGTGCACCCCCGCGTGCAGCGCCGCCTCGGCCCCACGCACATTGGGCACCAAGGCCATCACGGTCAGGCCGGGCAAGGTGAGCGCATGGCGCACCACATCGGCAGCATCGGCCATCTGGGGGAGCAGCTTCGCTGGCACAAAAGAAGCGACTTCGATCTCGCGGATGCCACTGGCATACAACGCGTCGATCCACGCGAATTTGGCGCCGGTCGGCATGGTGGCCTTGACGGACTGCAAGCCGTCTCGGGGACCGACTTCGCTGATGAGGATATCGGGCGTGATTGACATGGTTTAAATATTCTGTAAGATAGAACGATGTTCCGTTAATCAGAATTTACAACGCTTGACCAACTCAGGTCAAGGCTTGTTTTCCCGCCCATGCCACGCAAAGCCCACACCCCATCCCTTTCAGACACCGATGCTGCACCCGGCGGAGCGGCTGCCGTGGACCGGGCCTTGGGTGTGATGTCTGCCTTCCAATCGGGAGACAAATCCTTGTCGTTGGCGCAACTGGCTGAGCGCACCGGCTTGTACAAAAGCACCTTGCTGCGCCTGCTGGCGTCGTTAGGGCACGCCGCGTGGGTGCACCGGCTTGACGATGGCCGCTACGCACTGGGTCCAGAAATCGCACGCTTGCACGGCATTTACGCCACCTCGTTTTCGTTGGACCATGTGGTGATGCCGGTGTTGCGCGATTTGGTGGCACAAACCGGTGAGAGCGCGGCTTACCACGTGCGCCAAAACGTCAGACTCAATGGCAATACCGCATGGCAACGGCTGTGCCTGTACCGCGTCGACTCACCCAACCTGCTGCGCGACCATGTCAAAGCAGGCGACATCCTGCCCGCTGACCGGGGCGCTGGCGCTAGGATTTTGATAGCATTTGGTGAAACCAGTGCTGCCACCAGTGCCTCTGTGCCCCCCAAAGACCGCAAGCTGATGGCCACCATCCGCGCGCAGGGCTACTGCGCCCTGGTGGGCGACCGCACGGCAGAGCTGGCCGGCATCTCTGCCCCGGTGTTCCAAGCCGACGGCACCCTGGCTGCAGCCTTGACCCTGACCATGCCCGCCCACCGCTACCGTGAGGCGCATGTGAAGCCCGTGCTGGAGGCTGCGCGCCTGCTGGGGCAAAGGGTCGGTTAGGGCACCGAGGGAAATCACCTTGAGCGGGGGTATTGGTTGGTCTGATTTTTCAGCCAAAGATGGGTCAAAATAGTCTGCTTGAACCTGAGACACCCCTCGCTATTGGCCACCAAGGCCCACATGAACAACAGGAGATGACCCCATGAACGGTTTGATGATGCAGCAGCAATTGTTGATTTCCAACTTGCTGGTCCACGCGGAGCGCCACCACGGTGAACGTGAAGTGGTTTCCAAACGGGTAGAGGGTGACATTCACCGCTACACCTTCAAAGCCTTGGCCGAACGTGCCCGCCGTGTGGCCAATGCCTTGGCAGCTTTGGGGGTGACACCTGGTCAACGCGTGGGCACGCTGGCCTGGAACGGCTATCGCCACATGGAGATCTATTACGGCGCGTCGGGCTCGGGCGCTGTGCTGCACACGCTCAATCCCCGCCTGCACCCTGACCAGGTGGTGTGGATTGCCGATCATGCCGAAGACCAGGTGCTGTTTTTTGACATGACCTTCTTGCCCCTGATTGAGGCCATTGCAGGACGCACCTCAACCATCAAGCATTTTGTGGCGATGACCAGTCGCGAGCACATGCCTGCCAGCAGCAAGGTGCCCAACTTGCTGTGTTACGAGGACCTGTTGGCCGCCGCGTCTCCCGACTACGCCTGGCCGCAATTTGACGAGAACACCGCGTCCACGCTGTGCTACACCTCGGGCACGACCGGCAACCCCAAGGGGGCGCTGTACAGCCACCGCTCGACGATGCTGCACACCATGGCTGGGGCCGCACCAGACGCCTTGAACTGCGGTGCGCGTGACGTGATCTTGCCAGTGGTGCCAATGTTCCATGTGAATGCGTGGGGGCTGCCGTACATCGCGTGCATGGTGGGCGCCAAACTGGTGTTCCCTGGGCCGCATTTGGACGGTGCGTCTTTGCACACGCTGATGGACGCCGAAGGCGTGACCATGTCTGCTGGCGTGCCCACGGTGTGGCAAGGCCTGCTGGGTTACATGGAGTCAAAGCAACTTACCTTCAAAACCATGAACCGCACGGTGATCGGTGGGTCGGCCTGCCCGCCCGCGATGATGGACACCTTCCAGCAGAAGTACAACGTGCGCGTGATCCATGCTTGGGGCATGACCGAGATGAGCCCACTGGGCACCGTGTGCGTGCTCAAACCAGTGCACGAAGCGTTGACGCCTGCGCAACAAATGGGCGTCCAGGCCAAGCAGGGCCGTGCGATGCTGGGTGTGGACATGAAAATCGTGGACGAAGACGGCAAAGAGCTGCCCTGGGACGGCAAGACATCAGGCGAACTGCTGGTACGTGGGCCCTGGATCATTGAAGGCTACTTCAAAGGCGAAGGCGGTTCACCGTTGCGCGATGGTTGGTTCCCCACCGGCGACGTGGCCTTGATCGACGCCGATGGCTTCATGCAGATCACCGACCGCAGCAAAGACGTGATCAAGTCTGGTGGCGAGTGGATCGGCTCCATCGACCTTGAAAACATCGCGATGGCCCACCCTGCCGTGGCCATGGCAGCCTGCATTGCAGCGAAACACCCCAAGTGGGACGAGCGCCCGCTGTTGGTGGTGGTGAAGAAGCCAGGGCAGGAAGTGACACGCGAAGAGCTGATCGCGTTTTACGACGGCAAGATTGCTAAGTGGTGGACGCCTGACGATGTGGCATTTGTCGAGGCGATCCCTCTGGGTGCCACCGGCAAAATGCAAAAGAACAAGTTGCGTGAGCAGTTTGTCGACTACAAATTGCCCACAGCCTGAGCCACGAAGCCGATGCGGTTGAGGCCAGCACGCTGGGCAATGCCCATCACCTCCACCACTTTGCCGTAAGGCACGGCTTCATCGGCACGCAACTGGATTTCAGTGTCTGGCTTCAGTTGGGCGGTCTGCGCCAGTTGCTCGGCCAAAGCAGCCAGCGTGATCTGCTGGTCATTCAGAAAAGCTTGCCCTGATTTGTCCACCACCAGGGTGATGAATTGGGGCACATCGCTGGGGCTGGTGCCGTCGGCTTTGGGCAGGTCCAAACGGATGCTGCTGGAGAGCAAGGGGGCGGTGATGATGAAAATCACGAGCAGCACCAGCATCACGTCCACCAGAGGCGTCATGTTGATGTCGCTCATGGGCTGATCGCCCTTGCTGCGCTCCAGTCGGCCAAAGCTCATGGTCGCGCTTTCATGGCTTGGACAAGAGCAGCTCACGCAGATCGCGTGCAAAGCCTTCCAGGTCGGCTTCAATGCGGGAGATGCTGCGCCCGAGCACGTTGTACGCCAGCACCGCAGGGATGGCCACCGCCAAACCTGCAGCCGTCATGATGAGGGCCTCGCCCACCGGACCCGCCACCTTGTCGATGGTGATTTGCCCAGCCCCCGCGATGCTCATCAACGCATGGTAGATGCCCCACACGGTCCCCAAAAGCCCGACAAAAGGTGCTGTGGCACCGACCGTGGCCAGCACCACTTGACCATACTGGAGCTTGTACAAAACGCGGTGCAAAGCATCTCGCAACACGCGGGTGAGTTGCTGAGAGGTGTCCCCCTCGGCCGCCAAAGTGCCTTGTGTCTGCATGGACGTGCTGTCGATCAGGGGCAGGATCAACTGCTCTCGGTCAAAAGCACTCACGGCGACACGGGCCTCTGCCAGCGCGGGGGCTTGCCAAAATGCGGCCGTGCTGCGAGCCACATCGCCTGTGGCTCGACGCAACAACCGCGCCTTCCACAGGATGACCACCCAGCTCGCGACCGACATGGCCAGCAACGCCAGCGCCACCAAGCGACTGACGGCGTCCCCCTGGGTGAACAACTGCAGCAAACTCATGCCGCGTTCAAGCCTAAGACGTCAAACATGTCATACAAGCCGGTTTGTTGGCTTGCCAAGAAACGCACGGCACGCAAGCTGCCTTGCGCGTAGGTGACGCGGCTGGAAGACTTGTGGGTGATTTCAATGCGCTCGCCCGTGCCTGCAAACAACACGGTGTGGTCGCCCACAATGTCGCCACCACGGATGGTCGCAAAACCGATGCTGGAGGGGTCGCGCTCGCCAGTCACGCCTTCGCGGGCGTAGACGGCGCACTCCGCGAGCGTGCGGCCTTGAGCCTCAGCGATCACTTCGCCCATTTTCAGGGCGGTGCCTGACGGCGCATCGACCTTGTGGCGATGGTGCGCTTCGATGATTTCAATGTCGTAGCCTGTGCTCATGGCTTTCGCAGCCATTTGCAACAGTTTGAGCGTGACGTTCACACCCACGCTCATGTTGGGGGCCATCATGATGGCAATGTCTTTGGCAAACTCGGCAATCTCGGCTTTCTGCGCGTCGGTGAAACCCGTCGTGCCGATGACGGCGTTGACGCCCAGTTCACGGCACACCTTGAGGTGCTGGAGGGTGCCTTCGGGCCGTGTGAAATCGATCAAGGTTTTGGCGTGCTTCAAGCCGGCCACCAGGTCTGCAGTGATCAGCACGCCACTCGGTTTGCCC
>CAZHDP010000100.1:5509-9617 GCA_964531605.1 uncultured Burkholderiaceae bacterium
AGAAAGGCACTGGCATCTGCGCCGATGGAAGGACTTTGGGCAATGTCCAGCGCCCCGACCAATCGGCAATCGTCAGCGTTGTGAACAGCCTCGATGAGCATCTGGCCCATGCGCCCTGAGGCACCGGCGACGGCAATCGCGTGTGTGGATGAAGTCATGAACAACGGTAATGGTGGTTTGAAAAGAAAACCCCACCCAGCAACACCCCAACCTCACCGATGTCAGCCCGTCAGCGGGCCGTGCTTTCCAGTGGGGGATAAGTGACAGCGGTGGGCGCAGGCGCTGCAGCACGGGGCTGTGCTGGCGTGGTGGGCGCAAATTTTTTAAGGCTCTCTGGGGACGCCTCAAGCACTGGCATTTTGCCCAGCTTGTTGCTTGACTCCAGTTGCGCCACGAACTCTGCTTCACTGGGCATCTCGTCGCCCTCATGGCGATCCAGAACATCACCCTTGAAAAACACGCTCAAGCGACGGGTTTGCGAGGTGATGCCTTGACGGCGGATGGTGAACACATAGTCCCAACGGTCTTTGTGAAACAAGCTGGCCATCAGCGGGGTGCCCAGCACATCCCGAACCTGGGCACGCGTCATGCCCGGCTTGAGAAAGTCCACCTGCTCTTTGGACACAAAATTACCTTGCACCACTTCCATGCGGTAAGGGCTGATGGTGGTGGTGAGTTGGTTGATGTCCAGGCCCAGGCTGCTGCAGCCCGAAAGCGCAAAACCCATGCAAGACATCAACACGGCACACAGGGCCCGTGAGGTCAGCGAGAAAAATGCGTGGTCAGTCATGGGGCCGATCAGACGAAGTGGGCGGTTAGGGGCGGTAACGCTATGATCAAACCATTGTAGCGGCTGAGAATATCAATGGAATCTGGCCAGCCTGCCACGAACATGCCATGACCAACATCGACGAACTCAAAAGCACCGGACTCAAAGCCACCTTGCCTCGTTTGAAAATCCTGGAGGTTTTTCAAAAGGGCGAGATTCGCCACATGACTGCCGAAGATGTGTTTCGCGTGCTGTTGCAGGACCGTACCGACATTGGCTTGGCCACGGTGTACCGCGTGCTGACCCAGTTCGAGCAAGCTGGCATTTTGAGCCGCAGCCATTTCGAGAGCGGCAAAGCGGTGTACGAACTCAATGAGGGACAGCACCATGACCATTTGGTCTGCCTGGACTGTGGCCGTGTGGAAGAGTTTTACGACGCCGAAATCGAACGGCGACAAAACGATGTGGCGCGGACCAAAGGCTTTGTGATCGCTGACCACGCACTGAGCCTCTACGCCAATTGCAGCAAAGAAAACTGCCCTGACCGCCCCGTCAACTCACGCACGAGCTGGGCACAGGGCACCACCCGACAGGCGTGACGCTCAAAAACTGTCGCCCGACTCCATGGCTTTGCGCTGACGGTCGGTGAACTCTTGGTAGGTGTCGATCCCGCGCAATTGCAAGATGGTGTTGCGCACCGCAGCCTCCACCAGCACCGCGATGTTGCGCCCGGCAACCACCTGAATCACCACCTTGCGGATGGGCACGCCCAACACGTCTTGGGTCAACGGCTCTGACGGCATGCGCTCGTAGTCGCGCTCCAGCGTTTCCCGTCGCACCAGGTGCACGATGAGCTTGAGGCGCATTTTGCGGCGCACGGCGGTCTCGCCAAAGATGGCCTTGATGTCGAGCAAGCCGATGCCGCGAACTTCCAGCAGGTTTTGCAACAAATCGGGGCAACGGCCTTCGATCGTCGTCTGGTTGATGCGAAAGATGTCCACCGCGTCGTCAGCCACCAGGCCGTTACCGCGCGAAATCAGCTCCAAACCCAGCTCGCTTTTGCCCAAGCCCGATTCGCCAGTGATCAGCACACCCAAACCCAGGATGTCCATGAAGACACCGTGCATGGACGACCGGTCGGCAAAGTGCTTGGACAGGTAGGCCCGCAGCACGTCGATCACAAAGGCCGACGAGTCTGCCGTCGCAAACATCGGGATTTGCGCACGCTCACACATGGAAAGCAAAGCGTCTGGGGCAACTTGCCCATCGGCCAAGACCAGCACCGGCGGCTCCAGCGTCACGATGCGTGAGATGCGACGGATGCTGTCTTCTTTAGAGCCGCGCACGAGGTAGGCCACCTCGCGCTCGCCCATGATCTGCACGCGGTAAGGGTGGATGTAATTGAGGTAACCCACCAAGTCGGCCCCCGACCTGGCTGCACGGATGGCCACCTCGTCAAAGCGGCGTTCTGAGGCCCCTAAGCCAGCCACCCACTCCCAACGCAATGACGCGCGAAAGGCCTCGAACAGGACGTCAGCACTGACGGCGGTGGGTTTCATAAAGACTCAAGCAGATTGGGCCGATTTCCAGGTCGCAATCAAGGTGTGCAAGGCCAGGGCTTCGACGCTGGATTTGATGTGTTCGCGCAGCGGCGCATCGCTGAGCAATTCGGCAATCTCAGACAAGATTTCAAGGTGTTTTTGTGTGGCCGCTTCAGGCACCAACAAAAAGATCAACAACCCCACAGGCTGATCGTCCGGTGCGTCAAACCCGATGGGGTTGAGCAGCTGCAACACCGCCGCCATCGGGGCTTTCAAACCGCGGATGCGGCCATGGGGAATGGCAACACCGTGGCCCAAACCGGTCGAGCCCAGACGCTCTCGGGCGAACAAGCTGTCGGTCACCAGCGCTCGGTTCAAACCGTGGAGATTTTCAAACAGCAACCCGGCTTCTTCAAAAGCGCGTTTTTTGCTGGCGGCATCAACCTGCACCAAAACCTGGGGCAGCGGCAGTATGGATGCGAGACGGTTCATGGTGGGTTGCGGAGGGTGCACCTGGGTAAAACAGCAAACGAGCCCTGGGGCTCAAGTCACGTGAATTGTGACAGAGAGCGGAACATACCACGCAAAAAAAAGCCGCCAGGGCGGCTGGCGGCAGTTAACGAGGCAGACGTTGGTCTGCACGCAGGTCACATGATGCGCTTGGGCGCCTCGTGGTGGTGGTCTTGCAGGCGGTCTTTGTGACGCACCACCTGGCGGTCGAGTTTGTCCACCAAATCGTCCACGGCAGCGTACAGGTCTTCGTGAGAGCTTTCTGCAAACATGTCGCTGCCTTTGACATGGATGTTGCACTCTGCGCGCTGTCGTCGCTCTTTTTCCTTTTGCTTTTCAACGGTCAGCAGTACCTTCACATCCACGACCTGGTCAAAATGACGGGTGATTCGATCCAACTTGCTGGTGACATAACTTCTCAAGGCCGGGGTAACTTCCAAATGGTGACCGCTGATCGTTAAGTTCATATGTAGCCTCCTAAGCTCACTGGTTGAAAAGGCCACCTCAGTTCAGAGGCAGCTGCGGGAAAAAGCTTCACGGTCAGTTCACTATGCGCCTGTTGCCAAAGATTTGCAATGGGGCTTTTACAAGTCCACACCGCAGAGTATGGATAAACCAGAGATGAGTAGGATTCAGGGGTTTTCAAGGGCGTTTTGAACATCCCCGCACCTGCGCTTAAGATCAATATGTCATGAGCTTGGACACCATCATTCATTCCGGCCTGTCCCATCAGCGTGAGCGCCCTTCCCGCATGAGCGGGTTGGTGTTGATGGGCGGTGGTGCACGCACCGCCTACCAGGTCGGGGTACTCCGTGCCGTGGCCGCCATGCTGCAACTGCAGCCAGGGGTGAGCGCCGACTTTCCATTCCACATTTTGGTGGGCACGTCTGCCGGGGCACTGAACGCGGCCTTCTTGGCCAGCACGGCAGGTCAAGGGATGAAAGCGTTTGACGACCTGGCCCAGTTTTGGCTGCAGCTGCGGTCGTCCGATGTGTATCAGCTGCGCATGCCGCGCTGGGTACGGGCCAGCCGCATCTTGGCCGCCTTGCGTTTGCGACGGCACGCCCTGGACCGAGGGGCCATCCTGGACAACATGCCCCTGGTGAACACCTTGCACCGCGCCATTTCGCTGCTGGGCATCGAAGACTCGCTGCAGACCCATGCCATTGAAGCGTTGGCCGTGAGTGCCGCCAGCTACACCAGCGGTGTGCATTGGACCTTTTGTCACACCGCGCGGGCCAACGATTTCAAAAGCTGGAGCCGCCCTGGTCGCCGTGCGGAGTACCAA
>CAZHDP010000101.1:0-9418 GCA_964531605.1 uncultured Burkholderiaceae bacterium
ATAGACCCGGGCTGTCAGGATTTTTTTAAGGTAATCCGACGGTGTCAACGCTTCGGTTGGCTTGACGGCCGGCGGTTGGCGTCGGGTGGAGGGGCTGCGGCGGGACGTTGTGGTCATGAAAAATCCTCTGCCGCGATGGTATCGGACGCCACGCCCTGACCCTGCGGCGAAAAAAAGCCCCGAACCTTGCGGCACGGGGCTGAATCCACCTTTACGGAGGGTGGAGGAGACAATCGGTGCGTTAAATTCAACGCATGCTTCAAGTGTAGCGCGAAAATGCTGCAGCGCAATAATCTTGACGCATGTGTCGCGTAAATGCAAAGGAAAACACAATGGAATGCACGGTCAGTTGGACAGGAAATACAGGCACCCGCTCGGGCATGGGCTTCATTGCCGAAACGGGCAGCGGTCATGTGATCGCGATGGACGGCGCGCCGGACGCGGCCAAACCTGAAAACGGAGGGCAAAACCTTGCCCCCCGCCCGATGGAAACCGTGCTGGCAGGCACTGGCGGTTGCACCGCCTACGACGTGGTGTTGATCCTCAAGCGAGGTCGTCACGATGTGCGTGGCTGCAGTGTCAAGTTGACTTCTGAGCGTGCGGACACCGACCCCAAAGTGTTCACCAAAATCAACATGCATTTCACGGTGACCGGCAAAGGCATTCCTGCTTTGGCCGTGGAACGTGCCATCGCCATGAGCCATGACAAATACTGTTCAGCCAGCATCATGTTGGGCAAGACGGCGGAAATCACCACCAGCTTTGAGCAAGTTGACGCAGCTTGAGCCTGCATGATGGGCACTGACTTGGGCCCAAGCCCAAGCCAGCTTCAATCGAGCAAGCGGACTTTCACCGTCTTGCCCTTGACCCGCCCGTGGGTGAGGGCGTGCAATGCTTTTTGGGCAATCGCTTGGTCCACGGCAACGTATGTTGAGAATTCGTTGACGTGGATTTTGCCGACCTGCTCTTTGAGCAAGCCGGCTTCACCTGTCAGGGCGCCCAACACATCGCCTGCGCGTATTTTTTCTTTGCGCCCGCCTGCAATCTGCAGCGTGGCCATGGGCGGGCGCAGGGGTTCCGTGCTGGTGGGGGTGAGTTCATCGAGCTTGTGCCATTCCGACTCACGGCCCTGCATCTGCTCGATCTTGCCCACAGAACCCATCTCGTTCATGCTGGCCAAGCTCAAGGCCCAGCCCTCCTGATCACCGCGGCCCGTGCGACCGATCCGGTGGATGTGCACTTCGGGGTCCGGCGTCACGTCCACGTTGATCACGGCTTCCAGGTTGGCAATGTCCAAGCCGCGCGCAGCCACGTCAGTCGCCACCAGCACCGAGCAACTGCGGTTGGAGAACTGCACCAGCACCTGATCTCGCTCGCGTTGCTCCAGTTCACCGTACAACGCCATGGCACTGAAACCTTGCGCTTGCAGCACGGCCACCAAGTCGCGGCATTGCTGCTTGGTGTTGCAAAACGCAAGCGTGCTCGCTGGGCGATAGTGGTTGAGCAACAAGCTGACGGCATGCAGGCGTTCGCTGTGCTGGCGGTTGTCTTGCACCTCGTACCAGCGTTGGCGGATTTTGCTGCTCTCGTGCTGGGCTTCCACCGTGACCGTGACCGGGTCACGCATGAACTGTTGGCTGAGCTTCGCAATGCCTTCAGGGTAGGTGGCTGAAAACAACAACGTTTGGCGTTGTTTGGGGCATTGCTTGGCCACGGTGACGATGTCGTCAAAAAAGCCCATGTCCAACATGCGGTCTGCTTCGTCCAGAACCAAGGTGTTGAGTGCCTCCAGGTTCAGGTTGCCCCGCTCCAGATGGTCCATGATGCGCCCCGGCGTGCCCACCACGATGTGCGCGCCGTGTTCCAAGCTGGCGTTTTGTCCGCGCAGCGGGACGCCGCCGCACAAGGTGACGACCTTGATGTTTTCTTCGGCACGGGCCAGGCGGCGGATTTCTGCGGTGACTTGGTCTGCCAGTTCGCGGGTCGGGCACAGCACCAAGGTTTGTATCGCAAAACGCCGGGCATTCAAATTGGCCAGCAAGGCCAGGGCGAAAGCAGCCGTTTTGCCGCTGCCAGTTTTCGCTTGAGCGATCAGGTCTTTACCGAGCAGCGCGGTGGGCAAACTGGCCGCTTGGATGGGCGTCATGTGGGCGTAGCCCAGGGTGGCCAGGTTCGCCAGCATTTGCGGGTTGAGTGCCAGGCTGGCGAAGTCGGTGCTGGCGGTGCTGGCGGTACCGGCCTTGTGGGCCGGGTTCGCGGGGGAGGGTGTAAGGGTCATCCCCCGATTATCGAGGGGATGCAGCAAAAAGAGCACACCATAACCTTGCAGGGCGCGTTGGTGTGCCAAAAGCCATCGCGCCCCAGAGCCTTACCGCCCGGTTACAAACCTACCGCTTTGCGCAAAGCATCCCCAGCGGTTCCATTCAGACGTTGGCTTTGCGTCACAGCATAGGTGCTGCTGGGTTTGCTGATGCGGTACCGCGCCATGACGTTGGGTGCGTACTCACCGTAGCCCACTGTGTAGTTGATGGTGTCAACGGGTTTGGGTTGCCCTGCGAACTTGATGAGCCGCACGCCGTTTTGCGTGACCACGCTGAAGGTCCCGGTGCCCGCCTCGGCGCAGGTATCGAAATTGTTGGTGGTCGCGTTGAATGTGCAACTGTAGTACTGCACGCCACTGGTTTCATCGCTGAACGCCCCGGCCAACCAATGGTTGGTGTCTTCGGTGAGGCCAAGCCACGTCAAGCCCGTGTTGGCCTGTGGTGCCAGTTTCACATTGGCCTTTTGCCGAGCTTTGATGAACGTTTCCAAATTGGCATAGTTGGCCCCACTCCAAATTTCATTGGTTGAATTCAGGTTATTGACGTAAATCACGTCGCCCAGGTTCACGCTGCTGCGAACACGCAATGTGGAACCCGAGGGGAATGTTTTGCCGTCGACCAGGGTCGGGTCCATGTTCACCGTGTTGCTGCCGTTGGTTGCGGCCTGCATGGTTCGCAAGGTGTCGCCCATGGATTTGCCGGACAAGTCTGTCTCCACCGTGAATCCCGCTGAATTTTGTCCGCCACCACAGTAGGCCGAGCGGCTCGGATTGCCCCGGGTGCTTTGAAAGCCAACGGCATCGCAATGCACCCAACCTGATTTGGCGAGGTAGGCCGTCTGAAACAGCGTTGTTTGAGGTACCTCCACGCCTTTTGCTTTTTGGCTGCGCGTGTCTGTGACTTGGGTCAACCCGGTGCCCTTCAAGTCTGTGGCGGTCAGATTGCGAATGTAATGATTGTCGAGGTCGGTGAAGTTGAATTGCGCCTGCTGAACCACCGGATCAGTGGGCGCTGCCACGCCCAGCACGGCAAGTGGTGAACTCGCTTCAAGCGCAGAGGCGGTGACTTTGGCCATCAGCCGTGCGGTGTCGCTGAAGCTGTTAGGCGCAGTGGTGGCGGGGCTGGCCTGGTAGTCAAAAATCTCGGCCTCAGTGATACCCATTTGCAAGGCGACCGCGGCGGTGGCTTCCGCCAAGGTCAGACCTGAGGCCATGCCGGTTTGCACCAACGTGGTCAGCGGATTCACTTGCCCTGGTTTGCCCGCAGGCGTTGACAGCACATAACTCTTGGCGGTAACGCCCACTGTGGGGTTGGCGGCATCTACCGCTGTGCTGGCGGGGATCAGCGCAATCAGTGCAGCCTTGGCCAGCTGCTCTACTGTGATTTTTGCCGAGTCATAGGTCAGGCTGTAGCTGCCGTCAGCACCGGTTGCTGCGGCTGTGGGTTCACTGCTGTCGCAGGCGTTGTTCGCGTTCAAATCGATGCACACCGTGGCGTCGCGAATGCTTTGGTCGATCACCACTTTGCCTGCGACGGTGACGGGCGGTGGCGGGGTGGGCGTCGTGGTGCCCGCTGCGTTCGGGTCTGTGGCGTCACTGCCGCCGCCGCATGCTGCCAATACGGCCAAGGTCAATGTCGTCAGGGCGATGCGCTGGGCAGCACGGCGGGCGGGATGTGAGAGGTGGTTCATGGCGATTCCTGCAAGGTTGAAAAGGAACCTTCATTTCATCGCCGCATCGCGAACGCCACATCCTCACAACAAGGTAGACATGACGATGAGCCTCCCCCATTCAGGGGAGGACGCCACCTGTCGGCGTTGAGGGCTTACTGCGCTCGACTGCTCGCCCGCTGTTGCCACCGATCGCGGTAGGCTTGCAGGTGTGGCATGCCTTCATCCCCTGGGTTGAACTTCATCAGGCCACGCGCAAAGTCAAGCGCGATGAAGGCGGTGATGTCGGCAATGGTGAACCGCTGACCTGCCACAAAGGGTTGTTTGGCCAACTCACCATCGAGCAGGCGTGCCATGGTCCGCATCTTGTCGCCCTGGGCTCGACCGAATTCTGGGAATTGAGGTTGTTCGATGGCTGCAAAACCAGGGTGTGTGTGACGCAGGCAAAAGGCGATGGGGGCCAGCAGGTACAGCTCGATGCGTCGGTCAGCCATCTCAATGAATGCGCGCTCTTCGGCGTCAACGCCCATCAAATTGTGGTCAGGGTAAAGCCCTTCCAGGCAGGTGCAAATGGCCCGCGATTCGGTCAGCACGCGCCCATCGTCCAATTCCAGGGCAGGCACTTTGGCAAGCGGACTTTTCGCCAGATAGGCCTCGCTCTGGTGTTCGTTGTTGCCTATGCTGACCGTGACCTGTTCAACCTCGGTGATGCCTTTTTCCATCAAAAAGACGGTGACACGACGGGGGTTGGGGGCGCGAGGGGAGACGTAGAGTTTCATGGCCAAGTCTTTCGAATGTCTGTCATACGCCGTGCTGGCGTGATGTACCGGTTTCAACCATTTTCCGGGCCTCTTCGGCAAAGGCTTTGGCCTTGTCTGCGTCATCGACCCGGGCATTGATTTTGGAGGGCGGCATCTCAATGCCTTTCAAAACCGCAGGGCGGCTGCGAATGGCATCGATCCAGCGTTTCAAATGGGGCATGCCGTCGACCGACACGCCAGACCAATGGTGGGTGCGGACCCAGGCCCAATTGGCAATGTCGGCAATGGAATAGTCGCCAGCCAGGTATTCATGGTCCTGCAAGTGCCCATCCAGCACCCTGAACAACCGGGTGCTTTCCCCTTGGTAGCGGTCGATGGCTGCAGGTATTTTTTCGGGGAAGTACCGGAAAAACACATTGGCCTGACCCATCATCGGGCCGATGCCCCCCATCTGAAACATCAGCCACTGCATGACGCGGGAACGCCCTTTGACATCCTGGGGCATCAACTGCCCTGTTTTTTCGGCCAAGTAAACCAAAATGGCGCCAGATTCGAAGACCGCAAAATCATCGGCCTCGCGGTCCACGATGGCGGGAATGCGCCCGTTCGGGTTGATGCGCAGGTAGTCCGGCTGCTTCTGTTGACCGCTGGGCAGGTCAAGCGTGTGCAGTTGGTAGGGCAAGGACAGTTCTTCCAGTGCAATGGAGACTTTGTGCCCATTGGGGGTGGCGGCGGTGTAGAGGTCAATCATCAACCCGATGCTATGCCCGCTGGTCTCGCTGGGTGTTCTCGCACGTGACAGTCCTGAGATGCCGAAGCCGTTAAGCTGTTGAACTGTTGCTATTTTTGATCCCACCATGCAAGACATCACCAACGTTGAATTTGGATTGGCCTCTGACCTGATCCGTGATCACGCCCAACACACGCCCTCCAACCTCGCTTTGCGTGAGGGCGACCGTCACATGACTTTTGGCGAGCTCGACGCATGGATGGACCGTGTGGCGGCCACTTTGCAGCGTGATGGGTTGGTGCCCGGAGACGCCATTGCCGTGTGTGCAGCGAGTTCCATAGAGTATGCCGCTGTGTACCTGGGTGCGTTGCGCGCGGGCGTGGTGGTCGCACCCCTTGCGCCCAGTTCTACCCAGGATGGTTTGCGCCGCATGGTGAGCGATGCCAAAGCCAAATTGCTGTTTGCCGACGATTACGCCGCTGAAGTTGTCGGCCCAAGCTATGAAGGCGCACCTCGTCGCGTGGCGTTGGATGGTTCTGCCATCGGGCAGGCATGGCATGACTGGTTGGCCGCGCCCGGTGCCAAGCCGCAGCCTGTCGTGATCACCCCTGCCTCGCCGTTCAACATCATCTACTCGTCAGGCACAACGGGTGAGCCCAAAGGGATTGTGCAGTCTCATGGCATGCGTTGGATGCACGTGCGCCGCGGTTTGGTTTACAACTACACCTCGGACACCGTGACCGTGCTGTCCACGCCGCTGTATTCCAACACCACCTTGGTGATCTTTTTTCCGACCTTGTGTTTCGGTGGCTGTGTGGTGCTGATGCCCAAGTTCGATGCGTCGGGGTATCTGGAGTTGACCCAGAAATATCGGCCCACCCACACGATGCTGGTGCCCGTGCAATACCAGCGCTTGCTGGCGCGGCCTGAATTTGACCGCTACGACCTGTCGTCGTTCCGCTTCAAGTTTTGCACCAGCGCACCGTTCAATGCGGCGCTCAAAGCCGAGGTGCTCAAACGTTGGCCGGGTGGTTTGGTGGAGTTTTACGGCATGACCGAAGGCGGAGGCTCTTGCATGCTTGAAGCCCACCTGTTCCCGCAAAAGCTGCACACCGTGGGCAAGCCTGCGCCAGGACATGACATTCGCTTGATCGATGACGATGGCAAAGAGGTGCCTCCTGGCGGTTCAGGTGAGGTGGTCGGCCACTCTCCCGGCATGATGACGGGCTACTACGGACAGCCTGACAAAACCCGGGCTGCCGAGTGGTTTGACCCCTCGGGCAAACGGTTCATCCGCACGGGCGACATTGGTCGCTTTGATGAGGATGGTTTCCTGATTTTGTTTGACCGCAAAAAGGACATGATCATCACCGGGGGGTTCAACGTTTACCCCAGCGACTTGGAGGCGGTCTTGCGTGAGCATCCCGCTGTGCTGGAATCGTCGGTGATCGGGGTGCCCTCCGAACAATGGGGTGAAACACCGGTGGCTTTTGTGGTGCTCAAACCCGGCCAAACGGTCGACGCTGACACCTTGTTGAATTGGTTTGGCGAGCGTGTGGGCAAGACGCAGCGTTTGTCCGCCGTGCGCTTCGCCACGGAACTGCCACGCAGTGCCATTGGTAAGGTACTCAAGCGCGAATTGCGCGACCTTTACATCGCACAGCCCTGAACCTGAGAAAGGTTGTCCTCATGAGCAAAAAAGTCTGTGTGGTGACCGGATCGTCGTCTGGCATCGGGGCTGCTACCGCGCGCCTCTACGCCCGCAACGGTTGGAACGTGGTGGTCAATTACTCGCGAGACGCCGCACCCGCTGAAGCGGTGGCCCAAGAGTGCCGCGACCTGGGGGCCGATGTCTTGGTGCTCAAAGCAGACATTTCCCAAGACGAGGTGGCCCGGCACATGGCCGCAGAGGTCGAGGCCCGCTGGGGCCGTGCAGACGTGCTGGTCAACAACGCCGGGTTCACCAAGTTCGTCGACCTGAAAGACCTGGACGGCTTGCAGGCTGAAGATTTCCACCGCATCTATGCCGTCAACGTGATCGGGGCGTACCAGATGACCCGGGCATTTGTGCCCTTGCTGAAAAAGCACCCGGTGACTGGGGTTGTGAACATTTCGTCCATCGCTTCGATGTTGGGGACCGGCTCCTCCATCGCCTACATGGCTTCAAAAGGGGCCCTGAACGCCATGACGGTGGGCTTGGCCCGGGCGTTGGGTCCAGACATCCGCGTGAACGCGATCGCACCAGGCTTTGTGGAAACCCCATGGTTGCAAAACGGCTTGGGTGCAGAGCGCTATGACGCCTCTGTGAAGAGCTACAAGGCCCGGGCCACCTTAGAGGCCGTCGTGTCACCGCAGGACGTGGCCGAAGCCGCGTGGTGGCTGGGCGCGGGTGCCGCTAAAACCACCGGCGAGGTGCTGTTGGTGGATGGGGGCATACGCATGCCCAAGGCCTGAACAATCGCCCTTGCCTTGGCCGCGTCACACAGAGGTCGCGCGGAACACGCACAATGGCGGTATGCCTCAATTACCGACTTTCATTGCCCCCACCCGGCACCGGGATGCCGATGCTGCACTGGCCCAGGTGCGCCAGATCTATGACGCCAGCTTGCAACACCTGCGCGAGGCCATGCACGCCTTTGTGGCGGGGGAATTGGCCTCTCAGGCGGGGCCGACCCAACGCGTGCGCGCCTGTTACCCCTTCGTTCGGATTCAGACAGACACGGTCTCTCGTGCGGCGCTGGCAGGCATGGAAAGTGCGCTCAAGAGCTTCGGGTTTGTGGCCGGTCCAGGGCGCTACGAAACCACGCTGACCCGTCCGGACCTGTACAGCGGGTACTACCGTGAGCAGTTCCGCTTGTTGCTCCAAAACCATGGGGTGGCGCTGGAAGTGGGCACCAGCAACCAGCCGATCCCCATCCACTTCTCGTTCGCAGAACACGACCATGTCGAAGGCAACTTGTCTCCCCAGCGCCGCGCGTTGATGCGAGACGTGTTCGATTTGCCTGATTTGGCCGCCATGGACGATGGCATTGCCAACGGCACTTACCTGCCCAAGCCGGGCGAGCCCCAACCCTTGTCGCTCTTCACGGCGCCGCGTGTCGACTATTCACTGCACCGTTTGCGGCATTACACCGGCACGGCGCCCGAGTGGTTTCAGAACTTTGTGCTGTTCACCAACTACCAGTTTTACATCGATGAATTCATTCGCCTTGGCCATGAGGCCATGGCCAACCCCGACAGCGAATACATCGCCTTTGTCGAACCTGGCAATGTGGTCACCCGGCGCGTGGGTGTGCCGGCCCAAGCCATCGATGCCTTGGGTGCGCCACCGCCACGCCTGCCCCAGATGCCGGGCTACCACCTGGTCAGGGCTGACCGCAGCGGCATCACGATGGTCAACATCGGGGTGGGTCCGGCCAACGCCAAGACCATCACCGACCACATCGCCGTGCTGCGCCCCCACACCTGGCTGATGCTGGGCCATTGCGCGGGCTTGCGCAACAGCCAGCAATTGGGCGACTACGTGTTGGCCCATGGCTACGTGCGTGAAGACCATGTGCTCGACGAAGAGTTGCCTTTGTGGGTGCCTATCCCTGCCCTGGCAGAGATCCAGGTCGCCCTGGAGCAGGCGGTGGCCGATGTGACGCAAATGCAGGGGGCTGACCTCAAGACCATCATGCGCACGGGGACTGTGGCCAGCACGGACAACCGCAACTGGGAACTGCTGCCCGACAACACGCCGCAGCGCCGCTTCAGCCAAAGCCGTGCGGTGGCGCTGGATATGGAGAGCGCCACCATCGCCGCCAACGGTTTTCGTTTCAGGGTGCCCTACGGTACCTTGCTGTGTGTGAGTGA
Source organism: uncultured Burkholderiaceae bacterium (assembly GCA_964531605.1). Lineage (GTDB taxonomy): Bacteria > Pseudomonadota > Gammaproteobacteria > Burkholderiales > Burkholderiaceae_C > Defluviibacillus. The sequence goes on from CAZHDP010000101.1 coordinate 9,337, forward strand.
CAAGCCCTTGCACGGCGAGATCAAATTACCAGGCATGGCCAACCACTTCTACCGTGAGCGGGTGGACCAGCATTTGCGCATC
>CAZHDP010000102.1:0-6824 GCA_964531605.1 uncultured Burkholderiaceae bacterium
TTTATATTTCCTTGAACCAATGCTCTCTGAGCTCGGGCTTGGTACATCGCTTGTTGAGCGTGATCGTCTCGCGTCAGATGAACCCAACGACAAGCTGCCCTCGCCCACCTGAACCCTGTGTTCAGGATGACGGCTCGGTGCCACTGCAGACACCTTTTCTTCTCCCCCACTTCTCCCCCTGCTTGTCATGACGCTAGAACCGCTGTTGATTGTTGAATTGCTGGCTTTGGGGTCGGTCACTGGTTTCCTCGCGGGCCTGCTCGGCATAGGCGGCAGCATGCTGATGGTGCCTGTGATGACGTGGGTGATGGCGCACCAGGGCGTGCCCGCCAACTATGTGGTGCATGCAGCGATTGGCACTTCGCTGGCCACCATCTGCATCTCGTCTTTGTCCTCTGTGCGGGCCCACCACAAACGCGGCGCCGTGCGTTGGGGCATCGTGGCAGCGTTGGTGCCGGGCATTTTGCTGGGCGCCTATTTGGGCTCATGGATCGCAACCGCCCTCAACAGCAAGATGCTGGGCCTGGTGTTCGCCTTGTTCTTGTATTTCTCGGCGTTCCAGATGATCGCCAACGTCAAACCCAAATCAGCGCGTGACTTGCCTCAGACCCCAGGCATGCTGGCCGCAGGTGGTGTGATTGGCACGCTTTCTGGCCTGCTAGGGGCTGGTGGTGGTTTTGTCTCTGTGCCCTTCATGCTGTGGTGCAGCGTGCCCATACACAATGCGGTGGCCACCTCTGCGGCACTGGGTTTCCCCATTGCTGTGGCGGGCACCGTTGGTTACGTGCTCAATGGCTGGAACACGCCGGGCATGCCTGAATGGACGTTTGGCTTCGTTTACCTGCCGGCCTTTTTGGTGATTGTGATGGCCAGTGTCAGCACCGCTCCTCTGGGTGCCAAAGCGGCGCACAGCATGGACACCACGTCACTGAAAAAAGCCTTCGCCGGACTGTTGTTGGTGTTGGGCTCCTACATGCTGGTGCGGGGCCTGTTGACTTGAGGGAGTGACCAGATGAACAAATGGGTCAGGTTCACCCATGGCGGGCGAGAAGGATTCGGCCTGCTCGATGGCGATTTGATTCGTCCTCACCAAGGCGACATGTTCTCGGCTCCGGTGCCCACGGGCGGCACGTCGATGGCGCTGTCCGATGTCACATTGCTCAGCCCGTGCAAACCGGGCAAATTCTTTGCCCTGTGGAACAACTTTCGGGCGGCTGCTCAAAAAAATGGGTGGTCTGAACCCACAGAACCGCTGTACTTTTTGAAAGCCAGCAACTCGTTCTCAGCTCACCAGCAAGGGGTGGTGAAACCACGTTGCTTCGATGGCCGCGTGCTGTACGAAGGCGAGTTGGGCATCGTGATCGGCAAACGCGGCAAAAACATTGCCCTGGAAGATGCGGCCAGCCACGTGTTTGGGGTCACCTGTGTGAACGACGTGACGGCATTGGACCTGCTGCGCGCCGATGCCAGCTTTGAACAATGGACGCGTTCCAAAAGCTTTGACACGTTCACACCCTTTGGCCCTTGCATTGCGACAGGACTGCATGTGGCGTCATTGTCGGTGCGCACCTTAGTGGGTACTCGCGAACGCCAAAACTATCCGGTGAGCGACATGTTTTTTTCACCCCTTGCACTCGTGAGCCGCCTGTCGCGCGACGTCACGCTGGAACCGGGCGATGTCATTTCTTGTGGCACGTCATTGGGGGCGATGCCATGGAACACAGGTGTCACCGTGGAAATCCACATTGATGGCATTGGTGTGCTGCGCAACACGCTGACAGAGGAGACTGCATGAGCATGAAGATTGCCATCGTGGGCGCAGGCGCCATCGGTGGGTACCTGGGCGTCAAGCTCGCTTTGTCGGGTGTGGACGTGACGTTCATTGCACGAGGTGCCAACTTAGAGGCGATACGCCGCAACGGCATGAAACTCGAACTCGAGTCGGGCGACACCTTGCACGTGCCCCATGCGAAGGCTGCGACGATGGCTGAAGCCGGGCCGCATGACTACGTGTTCCTCACGATGAAGTCCCACCAGGTCGAACCCGTGGCTGCCGACATCGAAGCCCTGTGCCATGACACAACAGCCATCGTGACGATGCAAAACGGCCTGCCCTGGTGGTATTTCTACCAGGCAGGTGGCGCGCTGGCAGGCAGTCAATTGAGTTCACTCGACCCGAACGGTACGTTGTGGAACGGGCTCAAACCAGAGCGGGTCATCGGCAGCGTGGTCTACCCCGCTGCAGAGTTGATCGCGCCGGGTGTGGTCAAGCTGATCGAGGGCAACCGGTTCACCCTGGGTGAACCCAGTGGCGAAAAAACAGAGCGCGTGACCCGTCTGGCCCAAGCAATGATCGCGGCAGGGTTCAAAACACCGGTTTCCACCGACATCCGCAGCGAAATATGGGTCAAGCTGTGGGGTAATTTGGTGTTCAACCCGGTCTCCGCGCTGACGCATGCCACCTTGGAAGACATCTGCAATTTCGGTCTCACCCGTGATGTGGCGGCCCGCATGATGGCCGAAGCACAGACGGTGGGCGAAAAAATTGGCGTCCAGTTCAAAGTGTCCATCGACAAACGCATTGACGGGGCCAAAGCCGTGGGCGCACACAAAACGTCGATGCTCCAGGACGTTGAACAAGGCAAAGCGTTGGAATTGGCCGCCCTGGTCGGTAGCGTGGTGGAATTGGGCCGACTTACCCACACCCCAACGCCCACGATCGACACGGTGTATGCCCTGACCAGCTTGTTGGCACAGAGCCTGGACAAGGCCCAGGGTCGCTTGCGCATCAGCTGATGTTTGCAGGTCGATCTGTCAGTTCTTCTCTTTTCACCCCCTCACTTGCGACTTCCTCCCATGAACACACTGAATGAACTGCTGGCACAAGGGCAAGACAACGCACCAGCGATTTCGGCACCTGGCGGCAAAGCCCTCACCTACCAAGCCTTGCGACAACTGGCGCAAGCCACACAGGTCAGCTTGAACGCTGCGGGCATTGGCCGCAACGATCGGGTGGCCATCGTGTTGCCCAACGGCCCCGAAATGGCCACCAGTTTCATGGCCATTGCCAGCGCTTGCACGTCTGCCCCGTTGAATCCAGCTTACCGAGGTGATGAGTTTGAGTTTTACCTGTCAGACTTGAACGCCAAAGCGCTGGTGGTGGAACAAGGCTCCACCTCGCCTGCGGTTGCTGTGGCGCAAAAGCTGGGCGTCGCCATCATTGAATTGCAAGCCACACCCGATGCGGGCGCCGGTTCGTTCATTTTGAACGTGGGCGCCTTGTCTGGCACCCCGGCCTTGTCGGGGGCAGCCCAACCCGGCGATGTGGCCTTGGTGCTGCACACTTCTGGCACCACCTCTCGGCCCAAGATCGTGCCGCTGACCCAGACCAATGTGTGTGCGTCTGCGCGCAACATTGCGGCGACCACGCATTTCACCGCGGCTGACCGTGGCTTGAACATCATGCCTTTGTTCCACATCCACGGTTTGATCGCCGGGATACTGGCACCGGTATCGTGTGGTGCTTCAGTGAGTTGCACCCCTGGTTTCAATGCCTTGAAATTCTTTGGCTGGATGGACGAGGTCAAGCCCACGTGGTACACCGCCGTGCCCACCATGCACCAAACCATCGTGAGCCGCGCGGGCCACAACGCGGACATCATTGCCCGCAACCCACTGCGTTTCATCCGGTCTTCTTCATCCTCGTTGCCACCGCAAGTATTGGCCGAGCTGGAGTCGATTTTCAAAGCCCCCGTGATCGAAGCCTATGGCATGACCGAGGCTGCACACCAGATGGCCTGCAACCCCTTGCCACCCGGCCAGCGCAAACCTGGCATGGTGGGTCTGGCGGCAGGCCCGGAAGTGGCCATCATGGACGAGGCTGGTCAACTGTTGCCCGTGGGCGCCATCGGTGAAATCGTGATCCGGGGTGACAACGTCACGCCGGGTTATGAAAGCAATCCCAAAGCCAACGCAGAGGCCTTCACCAACGGTTGGTTCCGCACGGGTGACCAAGGGTCGTTGGATGCGGACGGCTACATCGCCATCACAGGCCGCTTGAAAGAGATCATCAACCGTGGGGGCGAAAAAATCAGTCCCCGCGAAGTGGACGAGGTGCTCATGGACCACCCGGCTGTGGCACAAGTCGTCACGTTTGGCATGCCACACGACAAGTTGGGCGAAGAGGTCGCGGTGGTGGTGGTCTTGCGCGAGGGCAAGGTGGCAACTGACCGTGAGATCCGTGAGTTCGCAGCCCAAAAGTTGGCCGACTACAAAGTGCCCAAAAAGATTTTGTTCATGGACGAGATCCCCAAAGGCGCGACCGGCAAACTGCAGCGGATTGGTCTGGCTCAAAAACTCGGACTGGTCTGACGGTGCGGTGAGGGCTCAGAGCGAAAGCACGGATTTACAGTAGTCCGCAAAACGCGGGTCCAGGTCATGCGCCAGCGCCCACAGGGCCACGGCACTCAGGACCAAGCCCGCCGCCCGCATGCTCCAGGCTTGACGGGCGGGATGGCGCCACACCTCCAGCCTGACCCACAACCAAGGCCCCATGGCCAAGGTGATGCTGCTGCCAGCGGCAAACAAAGCCATCGACAGAGCACCATCGCTGGCGCCGCCGCTGAGTGAGGCCACCAGCAAAGCGGAATACAGCAATCCACAGGGCATCAACGCCCAAGCAGCCCCAGCCAAAAACACCCACTTCTGACCCGCCATGCGTGGGCGCAGTTGCTGCCAGAAGCGGTGCCCAACACCGTCGACCCACACTGGCTGTCTGGCCAGCACCAGCAGCGACAAACCCCACATCAACACCGCCGCATGGAATAGGGTCCACACCGGCCGCAAAGCACTGGTCTGGCTGGTGAGCCATGCGAGGTTTTGAACAGCATACGCCGCCATGGCCCCCGCAACGGTGTAGCTCAGCAAACGCCCAGACTGAAACAGCGCCATGCCGCGCCAATCGGCCCGCCCGCTCAAACGAACCACCCCTCCACAAGCAGCCCCGCACATGGCCAAGCAATGCGGCCCACCCGCCAAGCCCATCAGCAAGGCGGTCCAAGCAAGTCCAGTGAACATACCGAGAAAGGATAGAAAAGGTGTAGCCGTCAGATGATGCGGGAGAAACGGGCCCGGTTGCGGTCGGCTTGCAAGTAACGGTCAAACACCATGGCCACCGCTCGGACAAAAAACCAACCCGTCGCGGTCACCAGGATACCTGATGCGTCAATTTCGACAAAGCCCGCATCCACGAGGGGTTTGAGGGCTTCCAGTTCTGCAGCAAAGGTCGTTTTGAAATCCAATAAGAAGCCCAGCTCGATGGACTCGAATTGAAGCTGTCCCTGGCACATCAGTGCCATGATGACCGAACGGCGAACCAAGTCATCACGGGTCAAGGCCAAACCACGAACCACCGGCAACTTGCCCTGGTCGATGAGGTCGCAATACTCTTCCATGGTTTTGGCGTTTTGGCTGTAGGTGGCCCCCACGCGGCCGATGGCCGACACGCCTAAACCAATGATGTCGGAATCTGGTTGGGTGCTGTAACCCTGAAAGTTGCGGTGCAAGCGCCCCTGGCGTTTGGCCACGGCCAGCGCATCGTTGGGCAAGGCAAAGTGATCCATGCCCACGTAGACATACCCAGCCGCGTCAAAGGCCGACATGGCCGAAGCGAGCATGGCGACTTTGCCCGACGCTGCGGGCAGTTCTGCCGACAAAATCCGCCGTTGAGGCTTGAAGCGCTCAGGCAAGTGCGCATAGGCGTACAAGGCGATGCGGTCTGGCCGCAACGCTTGTACTTTCGCGAGCGTTTTCGCAAAAGACTCGGGCGTCTGTCTTGGCAAGCCATAAATCAAATCAATGTTGATGGACTCGTAGCCCAGCTGTCTGGCGGCCTCGACCAAGCTGAACACCTGCTCTGTGGGCTGGATGCGGTGAACGGCTTTTTGCACTTCCAAGTCAAAATCTTGCACGCCAAAGCTCAGTCGGTTGAAACCGAGTTCAGCCAACTTGGCCAAGCGTTCCGTCGTGACGGTACGGGGGTCTACTTCAATCGAATACTCGCCGCCCGGGGCCAGCGTGAAGCTGCGCCGCAACATCGACATCAGCTCGCCAAGCTCCTCGTCCGACAAAAAGGTGGGACTGCCGCCACCCAAATGGAGCTGGCTGACCGACCGGCCCGCCCCCAACTGCGCCACGTGCAGGTCAACTTCTTGGCTGAGGTATCGCAGATACGGCTGCGCGCGCTCATGGCGCTTGGTGATGATCTTGTTACACGCGCAGTAGTAGCAAAGCGATTCACAAAACGGGATGTGGACGTACAGCGACAAGGGGAGATTGAGGGCCGCCACGCCGCTCTGACGCTGTCTCAGCGCCTGGGCATAGTCATCGCAAGAAAACGCTTCAACAAAGCGATCCGCCGTGGGATATGACGTGTAACGTGGTCCGGGCACGTCATAGCGGCTCAACAATTCTGGCGAAACTAGGTTCATTTTCAGCATTCTTTCTCGATGTCAGCAATGTGCCGTGAAGGCCCACAGGCCTTCTTGACGTGGATCAAAGCGACTGCAGACGAGGTGGCAAAGTGTGTGATTTGCCACTGCCAGTGCCCACGACCGCCGAGACAACCTGGGGACAACCCTGATAAAAATGGGGGTTTAAAATTTTTGCGGTAAGCTGTGGATTGAAAGGTCACTGTTTCCGCATGAACGCACAAGCCATCAAAGTCGCCTGCTCCAACTGCAACCTGCGCGAGCTCTGCATGCCCATGGGCTTGTCCAACCACGACCTTGAACGGTTGGACGAAGTCGTTGCAACGCGCCGCAAAA
>CAZHDP010000102.1:6834-9384 GCA_964531605.1 uncultured Burkholderiaceae bacterium
ATACGCACTGGTTTTTTCAAGACCTGCATCGCCACCGAAGACGGCCGCGACCAGGTGACGGGTTTTCAAATGGCCGGGGAAATCATCGGCTTGGATGGCATCGTGAACGACCACCATACCTGTGATGCCGTGGCGTTAGAGGATGCCGAAGTTTGCGTGATGCCTTTCGGACGGATCGAGGAACTCTCACGCGAGGTCACCGCCCTTCAGCACCATGTGCACAAGATCATGAGCCGTGAAATCGTGCGAGAGCATGGCGTGATGCTGCTGCTGGGCAGCATGCGCGCCGAAGAACGCGTGGCCGCGTTTTTGCTGAATTTGGTGCAACGGCTGCACGCCCGGGGCTTTTCACAGTCTGAACTGATGCTGCGCATGACCCGGGAAGAAATCGGCAGCTACCTGGGCCTGAAGCTCGAAACCGTGAGCCGAACCTTTTCCAAATTTGTCGAAGATGGCATCGTCGAAGTCAAACAGCGGCACATCCGCATCCTCGACACTGAAGCGCTGCAGCGCATCGTCAATCTTCAGACCTGTCAATAGACGCCTCTGAAGGCTCGCCGGGTTGGGCAAGCAGCAAGGTCAAGCTCCCTGCAGCACAAGACACCAGCCAAAACAGCAAGAAGGCCATGCTGTAAATGCCTTGGTTGGACAAGGCCAAGGGGTGACCAAACCAGTGCAAGCTCTCTGGGTCTACGACGGCAAACACCAGCATTTCCAAGACGCAGGCCACCAAAAAAGCCGGCCAGGCCACCCACATTAATTTTTGCAAGGCCATGGCATGCCCCTCTCTAGCGCTTGTCTGCAGGCACCGGCACCACGCCTGTTGCCGCATGGTTTCGAGCCTGTTGAGCAGGGGCCAGTGAGCCAGGCATGGCGCCGGCCACACCGTTGCTTTGAACATCGTTGGACTGCTGAACGACCGGCTCGGACTTGAGCACCGGGTCTTGCGAGCGTGCCGCGATGAAGTAAGTGATGAAACTGGCAATCACCACCACGAGGGGGCCTGCGATCACCAACCAGACATGCCCGAATTTCCACCAAGGCGCCGAAGTTTGTTGCATGAAGTTTCCTTACCTGGGAACCAGGAATACTGACTTTTCAGTCAAATGGTGTGACGTCCCTTCAGCTTCAATCTCAAACTGAATGGGGTGAGAGCCTGCGGCTGCGCCCTCAAAGGGAAGCTGCACACGCACGGCCATCCAACGGGCCTGTGCGGCGTCAACCTCCAGGTGATCTTCTGTGGCCAGCGTGATACCTGGCAGCCCGCTCACCTTGATGCGGTACTGGTGGGCGGACTCAGCGGCGTTCATGAACTGCAGGCGGTACACATTCTCAATCTGCCCACCCTGGACAATGCGGGCCAAAGTACCGCGGTCGCGCACCACATCCACCTTGAACGGCGTGCGCAACGCCAGACTGACAAACAAGGCGATGGTCACGGACAGCAGTATCCCCGAGTAGACCAACACACGGGGTCGGAAAATATGGCGGATGAGCTGCGCACGGCTCCAGTGGTTCGCCAGCGCGTTTTCAGTGGAGTAACGGATCAAGCCACGGGGGTAACCGACTTTGTCCATCACGTCGTCGCACACGTCGATGCACGAACCACAACTGATGCACTCGTATTGCAGGCCCTTGCGGATGTCGATGCCCGTCGGGCAGACCTGAACGCACAAGGTGCAATCCACACAAGACCCCAAGCCCAAGGCTTTGGGATCGGCTTTTTTGGAACGCGCACCCCGAGGCTCACCACGCTCTTTGTCGTAAGTGACGATCAACGTGTCTTTGTCGAACATGGCACTTTGGAAACGTGCATAGGGGCACATGTACTTGCACACCTGTTCGCGCATGAACCCTGCGTTACCGTAGGTGGCAAAGCCGTAGAAGAACACCCAAAAGGTCTCCCAAGGCCCAAAGCCGCCACTCAAAGCACTGCTGGCCAGTTCCTTGATGGGGGTGAAATAACCGACAAAGGTAAAACCTGTCCAAAGCGCCAGAGAAATCCAAAGCACCTGCTTGGTGGTCTTGCGACGCAATTTGTTCCAAGACATGGGGCTGCTGTCCAGCCGCAGCCGCGCGGATCGGTCGCCCTCGGCGAACTTTTCCAGCCACAAAAACATCTCGGTGTAGACCGTCTGCGGACAAGCATAGCCACACCACTGTCGGCCTGCCACTGCCGTGAACAGAAACAAGGCCATGGCAGAAATGACTAACAACCCCGTCAGGAAGATGAAATCCTGTGGGTACAACACCAACCCAAAGATGTAAAAACGACGCGTGCCCAGGTCAAACAACACGGCCTGACGCTGCCCCCATTCAATCCAGGGCAGACCATAAAACAGCAATTGCGTCAGAAACACCAAGGCCCAACGCCATTTGCTGAACAGCCCCGTCACACTGCGGGGGTATATCTTTTTGTGCGCTTGGTAAAGCGAAATGATTTCCGGCTCAGCATCCGCAGGGGCTGCGGGCGGTTCTGCATGCTTGGGGGCAGTGACGGGCACGGAATAGACCTCGGTGGAACAACGAAACAATCAAAAAAACAGATGC
>CAZHDP010000103.1:0-1694 GCA_964531605.1 uncultured Burkholderiaceae bacterium
CTCCAGCAATCCCCACCACAAAGGTTTTGCCTCGGTGCATGTGGATGTAGGGCGCGACTGAGCGGAACCAGGGAACGAAGGTGAAGTTGAATACGGCGGACATGTGCAAGGTCTAGCTGAAAGACTGTTCTTGAGGGGTTGAGGGCATTTGAAAACCACGCGGGCATAGGTTATCCGCTGGCCAGTATCACCATCCCATTATCTGGGCTTCACACCGAGCGGCTTTCGCCCATCACGGCTCTGGAATGACACTCATTCCTCGCCATTCCACCGAGGGGGTATCGATGGGATCAAGGTGCATCAGCGGAGTTGTCGCACGCCAGCCTTCGCTGGACACATATTCCATGCGAAAGTCCATTTTTCGAGACTTGGGGTAGCCCATCACACCGCTCTCGCCAATGTTGAATTTTCGACTGTCTCCATCTACAAACAAAAAATAGCCACTCTTGTTGCCATCTTTCTCAAATGCCCAAGACACACGGCCGTTCTCGTATTTGATGCGCAAGGCGAGAGGCACATTTGTTCGAAACGATTGCTTCGCCAGTTGTCCCTTGGCTCTCAAGATATCCAATCGTCCCTCTGTTGTTGCCACACAGCGGCAGCTCGCGTCGTATTCAGAAACCAGCGCATCCAAGGGCAGTCGCGTCAACGCCTCTTCATGATTGGGGATCACCCTGGCAGGTGCTTGGTCGGAGTGGCTATGCAGTCTGTAAGCTCGATCTGCATTGGTGAGGGTCTCATGCAGGTAACCAACGGCGAAGTCAGGTGGCACCAAATACTCGTTCGGTTGTTGATGTGTCACTGCTTTGAACAAGGCATCAAATAGCGCGGATTGAGCGTCCACGCTGTCGCGAACTGTGACGTATTGAACCCAGGAACCTGACGCCAGCAGCAAGCTGGCCAGCATCGCGAGGTAACGACCACCGCCCCTGCGAGCGAGTGCGTTAAGCCCGAAGGCCATCGCCACACAAATCGCCCACCACACCACAAACAAATACCTGTCTGCAGCGTTGATGCCTGGAAAGGTGGTTAAAGGCACCAAAGGTCCTAGCGTCAGCACCGTCCCTCCAGCCACAACCCACCGACTGCGTGGGGAGAAAACAACCAGGCTCAGTATCACCAAGCCTGCGCAAGCAGTGACGACCACCCCGATCACATCTTTGCCCCACAGCAGTGCGGGGATGTTGAGCATTTGATGAACACGATCCCAACCTGTCGCACCGTGAATGCCATAGCCACCAACAACAGAGCCCAAGCTCAACCACCTTAAAGCAAAATAACCAGCTGCAACGGCAACGTAGGGGGCAAGTTGGGACAACTTAGAGCGAGCCTGTGGGATGAGCCACAAGATGCCTACCAACGGAACAAAGACCTCTTTACACAAGCACGCCAACGCATAAAACAACGGACCCAGCCACCGCCCGCAGGCCAAGTCGCGGCGAAGGAACGACAACAAGGCTAAAGCGGCGAAAACCAAACCTGTAGCGTAGTGACCCGTCATCAAATGTTGACCGACCGAATAAGTGGGTCCCCCGGCAGCAAATGCCATGGCCCCAAAAAATGAGAACGTTGGCGTCAATGCTTGACGCAAAAGTGCATAGGTGACGAGGCTTCCTGCCACGATGAGCGAAAGCAGGTGAAGATAGTGCAGCGATGGTTTCCAACCAAACAGCGCGAGGTTGATGTTGTAAAAA
>CAZHDP010000103.1:1704-9358 GCA_964531605.1 uncultured Burkholderiaceae bacterium
GGTGACGTGTGCACCAGAGTGGCCAACAATGGCTTGCGGATCGACAAAATACTCCCAGCTCCGGTGTTTGACCGCGAAAAGCAGATGGTCGCCATCGTCAGCTCTCCAGTACCCGTCCAGTGCAGAGCGGTGAAGCAGGTAGCCGATCAAGCAAATCAGAACAATTGCAATCACGTCCTGTTGGACTGCAGAGAAACGTCGTCCGACGCTGGTGATGGTGTAGGTCGGTGGGGTTGACGTCATGGCAGTTCGCGGTGCTGCCGATAATACCGCCCATGCAATTGAAGATAGAGTTCCCCGAATCCCTGCCAGTCTCTGGCAAACGCGACGAGATCATGGCGGCGATGGCGCAGCACCAGGTGATCATCGTGTGCGGGGAAACCGGTTCTGGCAAAACCACCCAGCTGCCCAAAATCGCGCTGGCGCTCGGGCGAGGCAAACTGAATTACCCGGCAGGCCAGACCGGCCGTTTGATTGGCCACACCCAGCCCCGGCGCATTGCCGCCAGCAGCGTGGCCAAGCGCATTGCCGAAGAGTTGAAAACGCCACTGGGTGACGTGGTGGGCTACAAAGTGCGGTTTCAAGACCGTCTGTCCAAAGACGCGTCGGTCAAGCTGATGACCGATGGCATCTTGTTGGCCGAAACCCAGACCGACCCGCTGCTCAAAGCTTATGACACGCTGATCATCGACGAGGCGCACGAGCGCAGCCTCAACATCGATTTTTTGCTCGGCTACCTGCGCGAAATCCTCCCACGTCGCCCTGACCTCAAGGTGGTGGTGACGTCGGCCACCATTGACGCCGACCGTTTTGCCAAACACTTTGAAAGCCGCAACGGTCCGGCACCCGTCATCATGGTGTCGGGGCGGATGTTTCCGGTGGAGCAGCGTTACCGCCCTTTTGACGAGTCGCGTGACTACGACCTGAACAACGCGATTGCCGATGGTGTGGACGAGCTGTGGCGTGACCCACACAACGCCGGGGACATCCTGGTCTTTTTGCCCGGTGAGCGTGAAATCCGTGAAGCTGCGGACCACTTGCGCAAACACCTGAGCCATCAACCGGTGTACCGCAGTGCCGAGGTCTTGCCCTTGTTTGCACGGTTGAGCCAGGCTGAGCAAGACCGCATTTTCGACAGCCACAGTGGGCGCCGCATCGTGCTCGCCACCAACGTGGCCGAGACCTCGCTCACCGTACCAGGCATCCGGTACGTCATTGACGCAGGTACGGCAAGGGTCAAGCGCTACAGTTTTCGCAGCAAAGTGGAGCAGTTGCTGGTCGAGCCGGTCAGCCAAGCCGCAGCCAACCAACGTGCTGGGCGCTGTGGTCGGGTGGCCAATGGCATCTGCATCCGCTTGTACGACGAAAAAGATTTTTTGGGCCGACCTCGCTTCACTGACCCCGAAATCCTGAGGTCTTCGCTTGCAGGCGTGATCTTGCGGATGAAGGGCCTGCACCTGGGCGATGTAGAACGCTTCCCGTTCCTTGAAGCCCCCCGGCCCAAAGCCATTGCCGACGGCTACCAGTTGCTGGGCGAGCTTGGCGCTGTGGACGACGCCAATGAGCTGACTGCCATTGGCCGCGAACTGGCCAAACTGCCACTGGACCCTCGCGTGGGCCGCATGATCATCGAAGCGCGGCAACGTGGCGCGATGAAGGAAATGCTGGTCATCGCCTCCGCTTTGAGCGTGCAAGATGTGCGCGACCGCCCGATGGAGGCCCAAGCGCAAGCCGACCAAGCGCATGCCAAGTTTGACGATGAAAAAAGCGAATTCAGCGGCTACCTGCGGTTGTGGCAGTGGCTCGACACGGCCCGAGGTGGAAAGAGGAAAGACGCAACGGACGCTGCCGATGCGCATGGCACGGACCACAAGCTGAGCAACCGGCAATACGAAGTCCTGCTGCGTCAGAACTTCATCAACGTGCGGCGGCTGCGCGAGTGGCGTGACATCCACACCCAACTGCTCACCGTGGTGGCCGAGCACAAATGGCCGATCAACGCGATACCGGCGGGCTACGAGCCCTTGCACTTGTCCTTGCTCGCGGGCATGTTGGGCAACGTGGGCTACAAACTCGAAGAGGAAGAGGTCTACTTGGGTGCGCGCGGCATCAAGTTTTACCGTCATCCCGGTGCGCACCTCAAGAAAAAGCCGGGCCGCTGGATCGTTTGCGCCGAGTTGGTCGAAACCACCCGTCTGTTTGGTCGCGGCATTGCCAACATCGAACCGCAGTGGCTGGAACAGGTCGGCGCGCATTTGCTCAAGAAACAACTGCTGGACCCGCATTGGGAGAAAAAGGCTGGCGAGGTTGTGGCCATGGAACGGGCCACGCTTTACGGCCTGGTGGTCTACAACAACCGCCGCGTGAATTTTGGCCGGGTCGACCCGGTGGGCGCACGCGAGGTGTTCATTCGCCAAGCCTTGGTAGAAGGCGAATGGGAGACCAAATTGCCGTTTTTGGCAGCCAACGCCAAGCTGATTGCCCAGGTAGAAGACCTGGAGCACAAATCCCGCCGCCAGGACGTGCTGGTGGACGAAGAGCTGATCTACGCGTTTTACGACAGCCAGTTGCCAGCCGACATCCACAGCGGCGCGGGACTGGAGCACTGGTACCGTGAGCAGCAACGCGTGGGCGGCCCTGGCACCAAGCCCTTGCTGATGACGCGCGACGAGCTGATGCGCCACGAGGCCTCGGGCATCACGGCGCAGGCCTTTCCGCGCACCCTGCGCTTGGGTGGTGTGGATTGCAAAACGACCTACTTGCACGAACCAGGGGACGCCAAAGACGGCGTCACTGTGGAACTGCCGCTGTTTGCACTCAACCAGGTGAACGAGGACCTGTGCGAATGGCTGGTGCCCGGCATGCTCAAGGACAAAGTCCTCGCGCTGCTCAAAAGCCTGCCGCAGCGGCCGCGCTCGCGTTTCGTGCCACTGCCTGACGCCGCAGAGCGCTTGACCACGCAACTCCAAACCGCAGCACCTGCGACTGGCTTGACCGACGCGCTGTTGAAGGCCGTGCGCGACGCCTGTGGCCTGGACGTGAAGCGCAGTGACTTCAAGCTTGAAACCCTTGCACCCCACCTGTTCATGAATTTTCGGGTGGTGGACGAACACGGTCGCCAGTTGGGCATCGGCCGCAGCTTGGCAGCGCTCAAAACCGAGCTTGGCACCCAGGCCCGAGGGGCTTTTCAAGCCCTGGCCGCTTTGCGAGGAGCTGTTTCAACTGGCGGTGACCGAAATGGACAAGCGCATTTGAAGGGTACCGCAGTCGCTGCGCCATCTGGTGCTATCCCATCAGGAGTAAAGCAGGCGCCTTCCTCTCAAGCCGCAACGGGTGCGCCTAAGGTGCAACCGGACGCGCGTTACACCGCCTGGACCTTTGGCGAGTTGCCCGAGTTGATGGAAATCCAGAACGCTCGGCAAACACTGATTGGCTTTCCGGCCCTGATTGACCAAGGCGACGCCGTCACCATCGAGGTGTTTGACGAGCCCGAGGTGGCGGCAGCCAAGCACCGACTGGGCTTGGCACGTTTGTTTGCCCTGCAGATCAAAGACGCGTTGAAGTACCTGGAAAAAAACATCCCCGACCTGCAAGCCATGGGCGTGCACTACATGCAGGTCGGGCGTCAAGCCGACGGCTCAGGCTCGGGTGGAACGGTCGAGGAATTGCGCGCCCAGATCATTGCCGTGGCACTCGACCGAGCCTTTTTGGCCGACCCTTTGCCCACGGCCGAGGCCGATTTCAAACGCCGGGTGGACGATGGCCGCCAGCGCCTCACGTTGATCGCCAACGAGGTGGCCCGCCTGTGTGGGCTCATCCTGGTCGAGCATGGCGCGGCGCAACGCAAAATCAAAGACAACCGCAATTACCCCCCTGCAGCAGATGCGGCGACCGATACAGCTCAGCAGTTGCAGCGACTGATGCCCAAACGCTTTCTGACGCAGACCGCGTGGACATCGCTGCAGCACTTTCCGCGTTACCTCAAAGCCATCACCTTGCGGCTGGAAAAGCTGCGCGCCGACCCGGCCCGCGACAGCGCCAAGCTGGTCGAATTGCGCCCGCTGGAGCAACGCTACTGGCGCTTGCTGGCCGAGCGCAAAGGCGTGCAAGACGACCGGCTGCAAGAATTCCGCTGGCTGCTGGAAGAACTCCGCGTGAGCTTTTTTGCCCAAGAGCTGCGCACGCCCCAGCCCGTGAGTGTGAAGCGCCTGGAGAAGACCTGGGCGCAGTTGAGCAACTAGCGTGACGCTGAAGAGGACCCGATGCTGACGTTTTTCAATGCCGCGCACACGCAACACGCTGCTGCGTTTGAAATCTTTCGAGGTGACAAGGTTCCAGCCTTTGAGTCCCCGGCCCGTGCGGACGCTGTTGCGGCGCGGTTGCGTGCGCGAGGGCACCGCTTTGCGACTGAACAGGACACGCACGATGCCGCAGCGGTGGTGGCACGCATCCACACACCGCGTTACCTGGCCTTTTTACAAACGGCTTGGCAGCAATGGGTGAGCTTGGACCCTGCCAACGCGCAGCGCGAGCCGTTCCCCTCTGTCTGGCCCGTGCGGACCTTGCGCAGCGATGTCGAGCCGACCAATTTCACTGGCAAACTGGGTTTGTATTCGATGGACAACGGTGCCCCGATCCTTGCGGGAACCTGGGCTGCGGTGAAGGCCGGGGCTGACATGGCGCACAGTGCTGCCCGAGTCGTGGCACACGCAGAGGTACCCGTTGCCTTTTGTTTGTCTCGTCCGCCGGGTCACCATGCGGGCGCAGACTTCATGGGGGGTTATTGCTTCCTCAACAATGCGGCGATTGCCGCCCAAACTTTGTTGGATGCGGGTACGCCGCGTGTGGCATTGCTCGATGTGGACTACCACCACGGCAACGGCACCCAAAGTATTTTTTACCACCGAGATGACGTGCAATTCATCAGCATCCATGGTGACCCACGCACCGAATATCCGTTTTACCTGGGCCATGGCGATGAAGGGGGAGAAGGCGCTGGCCTGGGTTTCAACCTGAACCTGCCTCTGGCTGCGCGAAGCAGCGTGGCGTCGTGGTTTGACGCTTTGGACACCGCTTGCGCCCGTGTTCAAGCCTGTGGAGCCCAAGCGCTGGTGGTGTCCCTGGGCTTGGACACCTTTGTGGGGGACCCCATTTCCACTTTTGGCTTGGGTGCTGCAGATTTTTCACGCCTGGGAGCTCACCTGTCTGCGTTGAACCTGCCCACCGTTTTCGTGTTTGAAGGCGGGTACGCCACCACTGAATTGGCGGTGAATACCGTCAACGTGCTCGAAGGTTTCGAGCACGGCTGAAGCCCTCAGGTTCAGAGCTTGGCCAGGCGGTCCAAGGCGCCTTGCAGCGTCTCGTCTTTTTTGGCGAAGCAAAAGCGCACCACATGCTGGTCAAAGCCATCGCCATAGAACGCCGACAGCGGGATCGCTGCCACGCCGATTTCTTTGGTCAGCCACAGGCAGAAATCTGCCTCGGGCAAGTTGCGCTCGGCCACGCCCAAGCCTGAGATGTCCACGCACTGGAAGTAGCTGCCCGTGCTGGGCAGCAACTTGAACTTGGTCTTGGCCAAGCCGGCACGGAACAGGTCGCGCTTGCGCTGGTAAAACGCAGGCAATTCCAAATGGGCTGTGGTCTTGCCCATGTAATCGGCCAAGCCGTATTGCACAGGTGTGTTCACGGTGAACACGTTGAACTGGTGCACTTTGCGGAATTCCGCCGTGAGTGGCGCGGGGGCGGCCACGTAGCCCACTTTCCAACCGGTCACGTGGTAAGTCTTGCCAAAGCTGCTGACGATGAACGCGCGCGCTGCCAAGCCGGGAAAGCGCGCTGCGCTTTGGTGCAAGGCGCCGTCGAACACCATGTGCTCGTAAACCTCGTCGCTGATGAGCAAGATGTCGGTGGGGGCCAGCAGGTCCTGCAGCTTGAGCATGTCTGCCTCGCTCCACACCGTGGCGCTGGGGTTGTGCGGGCTGTTGATCAGGATGGCGCGGGTGCGCGGTGTGATGGCCGCACTGATCTTGTCAAAGTCGGGCCGAAAGGTGCCGGGCGTCAGGGGCACTCGCACCACCTTGCCTCCGGCCAAGTCGATGTTGGGCACATAGCTGTCGTAGCAAGGCTCCAACACGATCACCTCGTCACCGGGCTTCACCACCGCCAGGATGATGGTGATGATGGCTTGCGTGGCCCCAGCCGTGACAGTGATTTCGGTGTTTGCGCTGTACTGGTGCCCATACATTGCTGCAATTTTGGTAGCAATGGCTTCGCGCAGCACAGGAATGCCAGGCATGGGAGGGTACTGGTTCAGGCCGTCTGTCATGGCTTGGGTGACAGACTGCACCAAGGCTGGATCGCAATTGAAATCTGGAAAGCCCTGGCCCAAATTCACAGCGCCGGTTTCGGCCGCCAGGCCCGACATGACGGTGAAGATGGTGGTGCCCACAGCGGGCAGTTTGGTGGTGATTTTAGGGGTGCGCACGGCGGCGGCAGTAACGTCGGTGTGGGTCATGGCTGAGTCAGGTGAATCAAGAATGAAGGCAAATGAGGGGGGGGCGTCAAAGCCCGTAGTCGTGTGGCGAACCGGCCAGCACCTTGGCAATCAGGTTGCGGTCCAGGCGGTCGCTGAGCAGCTCGGCGAACTTGAACACAAAATTGCGCAGGTACGCACCACGCTTGAAGGCCACTCGGGCAATGTTTTGCCCAAACAAGTTGCCCAGCGGGCGTACCACCAAGTCGTCATTGCTGCCATCTTCACGGACGGCCATCTCGGCAACGATACCGATGCCCAACCCCAAACGCACGTAGGTTTTGATCACGTCAGAGTCAATCGCTTCAAGCGCCATGCGGGGCTCCAGCTTGCGCGCGGCAAAAGCCTGGTCGATGCGGGTGCGTCCGGTGAACGAGGGGTGGTAGGTGATGATGGGTTCGGCAGCCAGGTCCTCCAGCGAGATGCGTTCCTTTTTTGCCAGAGGGTGGTGCTCGGGCAGCACCAGCACGTGTTGCCATTCATAGCAGGGCAGGGTGACCAGCTCGGTGTAGTCGGCCAAAGATTCGGTGGCAATGCCGATTTCGGCCACTTCGTCGATCAGCATCTTGGCCACTTGGTCTGGCGCACCTTGGTGCAAGCTGACGTTGACTTTGGGGTAAGTCTCGCGCAGCTTGGCGACCGGCACGGGCAACACGTAGCGCGCCTGGGTGTGGGTGGTGGCGATGCTGAGCGTGCCACTGTCTTGCGCGCTGAACTGCTCGCCTATGCGCTTCAAGTTGCCCAGCTCGCGCATGATCAGGTCGATGCTTTTGAGCACATGCTGGCCTGGCTCGGTCACGCGTTTGAGGCGTTTACCGTGGCGCGAAAAAATCTCGACGCCCAGTTCTTCTTCCAGTTCAATGATGGCTTTGGACACCCCCGGTTGCGAGGTGTGCAAGGCTTTGGCCGCTTCCGTCAGGTTGAGGTTGCGGCGCACGGCTTCTTGAACGAACCGGAATTGATGAAGATTCATAACAAATTCACTCTAACAATGAACTTCATTATGCCGGATTTGGGATAACGTCGCGGACTCCGCACTTGACCCAGCAGGGCTATTCGAGCGCCAAATCCGCAATCAGGCTCAGCAAACGGTCGTCCTCGCCGATGAACGGTTTGAGGGTG
>CAZHDP010000104.1:0-9252 GCA_964531605.1 uncultured Burkholderiaceae bacterium
AGACTTCCATGACTTCAACGCAACGCCCCGCTTCGACCCTTGCACCTACCGATGTGACCCGTCGCCGCTTGATTCAAGCGGGCGTGGCGGGTGCAGCGCTTTCCACCGCGCCATTTGCCATCAACATCGTGCGCGCGCAAGGTGCACCGATCAAGATTGGCTTCCCCACACCGTTGACGGGCGCGTTCTCTGCCGAAGCGCAAGACCAGGTCCGCGCGGCTGAAATCGCCGTCAAGGAGTTCAACGATGCAGGGGGCTTCAATGGCCGTAAGGTCGAGCTGCTGGTGCGCGACGACAAGCTCAACCCTGGCGAAGCGGCAACGCGTACCTTGGAGTTGATTGAAAAAGACAAGGTGGATTTCATCGTTGGCTCTCTGTCTGCCGCCACCCAGTTGTCGATCAACGCGATCACCCGTGAGCGCAAGGTGATCTTCAATTCGATCAGCCAGTCCGATGCCATCAACGAAGCGAAAGACTGGAGCCCGTACACCTTCCACGAGGCACTGAACCCCCACATCACCGCAGGCGCAGTGGCCCGTTACGCCTTTCCAAAATACGGCAAAAAAATTGTGTACTTGACGGCCGACTATGCCTACGGCCACGAGATGGTGCGTGGCTTCGAGCGCGCAGGCAAGGCGCTGGGCGCCACCACCTTGGCGGACATTCGTCACCCGCTGGGCGCGGCTGATTACTCTGCGTTCCTGCCGCGCATCCAAGCCTTGAACCCCGACATCTTGGTGCTGGCCAACTTCGGTCGCGACCTGGTCAACTCCGCCAAGCAAGCCACGGACTTTGGCCTCAAAGAAAAGACCCGCATCATCACACCTGTGCTCTTGTTCACCTCACGCCAGGCGGGTGGCGCCGACGCCTTCGAAGGCATCGTGGGTGGCACGTCCTATT
Organism: uncultured Burkholderiaceae bacterium; assembly: GCA_964531605.1. Taxonomy (GTDB): domain Bacteria; phylum Pseudomonadota; class Gammaproteobacteria; order Burkholderiales; family Burkholderiaceae_C; genus Defluviibacillus. The sequence goes on from CAZHDP010000104.1 coordinate 901, forward strand.
ACTGGGGCATGGAAGACACCATCCCTGCGGCCAAAGCGTTCAACGACAAGTTCCGCAAGGCACATGGTGGGGCCGTGCCATCGGACTACGGTGCGCTGGGTTACGCCGGTGTGCGCAGCGTGCTGCAAGCGGTGATGGATGCCAAGTCCACCGAGGCGTTGAAGGTGGCTGAAGCCATGGGCCGCATGAAGTACAACTTCTACAAGGGCGATCAGTTCTACCGCAAATGTGACCACCAATCGGTGCAATCCGTGGTCATCGTCGAATCCAAATCCAAGGGCATGAAAGACAAGAACGACCTCTTCAACGTGGTGTCGATCGAAGCGCCTAACGAAGCCAACTTGCGCTCCTGCGCTGAGTTGGGCCACAAGGCTTGATCGCCTCAACGTCATTCAGCAGGAGATGAACCTTGGGTGAATTCACGCCGCAATTGCTGGCTTTGCAGTTGGTGACGGGCATCGCGTTGGGCGCGGTGTACGCGTTGCTGGCTGTGGGCCTGTCGCTGATTTTTGGCATGCTGACGGTGGTGAACTTCGCCCACGGTGCCTTCTTCATGGTGGGTGCGTTTTTGGGGGTGTACTTCCAGACGTTGACAGGCAACTTTTGGGTCAGTCTGGTGCTCACGCCCTTGGCCGTTGGGCTCATCGGCTTGGTCACTGAGCGGTTCTTTGTGCGCCCGTTGTACGGTCGAGGCATCGACTACCCCCTGCTGTTGACGTTCGGGCTGAGCTACGTGCTGATCGAAGCAATGCGTGTGTTGTTTGGCATTGAAGGTTTGCCCTCCACCACGCCCAAAGTGCTGCGTGGGGCTGTCAACTTGGGCTTCGGTCATTTCCCGCTGTACCGCTTGTTCCTCATTGGCGCCATGGCCGCCGTGGTGTTCGCACTCTGGTTGTTCATTGAAAAAACCCGCTATGGCTTGATCATCCGGGCGGGCTCGCGCGACGCCGAAATTGTGAAGGTGCTGGGTATCGATGTGGCGCGGGTTTGGCTGCTGGTGTTTGGCATCGGTACCGCCATCGCGGGCTTGTCTGGCGTCCTGGCTGCGCCCACTCGGGCGGTGAACCCGGAGATGGGCATCACCGTGCTGGCCGAGTCCTTTGTGGTGACCGTTGTCGGTGGCATGGGCTCTTTGCCGGGCGCGGTGGTTGCCGGGTTGTTGGTGGGTGTGGTGTTCAGCATGACGTCGCTGTTGGCCCCCGACTTGGCCGAGCTCTCTATCTTTGTGTTGATGGCCTTGGTGTTGCTGGTGCGTCCGCAAGGTTTGTTCGGCAAAGCCGGACTCATGGGTTGAAGGAACCGACATGCCCTCTCTCATGTCTTTGCTCAAATTTGCAGACCAGCACCGTGTTGCCACGGGTTTGCTGTTTCTGTTGGTGTTTCCGTTGCTGATGCCTTACGAGGCCTTGGCGGTCAACATCCTCATTTTTGGCCTGTTCGCCGTCGGCTTCAATTTGCTGTTTGGTTACACCGGCATGCTCTCCTTTGGCCATGCCGCCTTTTTGGGGGTTGGCAGTTACATCACTGGCATTGCCATCGTGCACGGCGGTGCACATTGGTTGTTCGCCATCGCTTTGGGCGTGATCGCGTCTGCCGTGGTGGGTTTGTTGATCGGCTTTCTGGCCATTCGCACGCGTGGCATTTACTTCTCGATGGTGACCTTGGCTTTGGGGCAGATCGTGTACTACGCGTTCTACAAAGCAGAGCGGTGGACCGGTGGGGAAAACGGTTTGCGGGGTATCAAAGTGCCAGCCCTGGAGTTCGCGGGATACCGTTTTGACTTCAACGATCCGGTCACCAAGTACTACGTGATTTTCGTGTTCGTCGCGGTGGCCCTGTGGTTGGTGTCGCGCATTTTGGCGTCGCCGTTTGGTGCGGTCATCGAAGCCATCCGTGAGAACGAAAAGCGCGCTGCAGCCTGTGGTTATGACGTTGCCCGCTCCAAATTGTTGGTGTTTGTGCTGTCTGCCACCCTGTGTGGTCTGGCCGGGGCACTGCGTGCCTTGCACCTGTCCATCGTGCCCATCGATTCATTGCATTACCTGCAATCAGGTCAGGCCGTGATGATGTGTTTGCTGGGTGGCATGGGTACGTTTTTTGGACCGTTTGTGGGGGCTGCCGTGTTCCTGTACCTGGAAGACGTGGTGACCAACATCACCCGCCATTGGATGGCCGTGGTGGGGGCCATCTTCATGGTGTTTGTGTTGTTTTTCCCCAGAGGCATTTGGGGGACGGTGCTCCACCAATTGGCTCGTGCCGCCAAACATCGGCAGACCGCCTCTGCGACCCCTGTTGCCCCTCTTGACGCGCGGAGCCAGCCATGAGCGATGTGATCCTCGAAGCCCGTCATGTCAGCCAGCGCTTTGGTGCGTTCCAGGCGCTGCATGACATCTCGGTCAAATTCCATCACAAAGAGCTCAGCGCGATCATCGGCCCGAACGGCGCTGGCAAAAGCACGTTTTTCAACATCTTGAGTGGTGCGTTTGCGCCAACCGCAGGCGAGGTGTTGTTCAACGGGCGCAACGTGACAGGCTTGGCGCAACACGAATACGCCCGCCTGGGCATTGCCAAAAGTTTCCAGATCACCAACGTCTTCAAGCAGCTCAGCGCACATGAGAACGTGCGTGTGGCGGTGCAAATGCGGCATTCACGCTTCAATTTTTTGAAGCCCCGGCAATCCCTCGTCGGTGTGGATGAACAGGCTGACGTGTTGCTGGAGCGTGTGGGTTTGCTGGCCTGGCGTGACAAAACCGCAGCCGACATGGCCCATGGCCAACAGCGCGCATTGGAGGTGGCCATGGCTTTGGCGGCAGAACCCCAGTTGCTGCTGATGGATGAGCCCACAGCGGGCATGTCGCCAGAAGAAACCACGGTGATGATGGACCTGATCACCCGTTTGGCCACGGAACGCACCGTGATTTTGGTGGAGCACAAGATGAAATTGGTGATGGGCATTTGCAAGCGATTGATCGTGTTGCACCACGGCGAATTTTTGGCCGAAGGCACACCAGACGACATCCGAAGCAACGCCGAAGTGCGCCGTGTGTACCTGGGGCAAAGCTGACCATGACGCATTCCATAAACGCTTCAACGTCTTCGGGCCGCAGTGCGATGCTTGAAGTCAGCCACCTCAATGCCTGGTACGACCGCAGCCACGTGGTGCAAGACATCTCGTTTGAGGTGCGCACTGGCGAGATTGTCACGATGATGGGGCGCAACGGTGCAGGCAAAACCACCACCTTGCGCACCCTCATGGGTTTGCTCAGCCGCACCAGCGGCGCGGTGCGTTTCGACGGGCATGACCTGCAGGGTTTGCCCACCCATGCGCGCTTTCACCATGGCCTGGCGTACGTGCCTGAAGATCGCCGCATCGTGCCTGGTTTGACGGTACGCGAGAACCTTCAATTGGGCATCATCGCCAGCCCTCGTCGGGCGGAGATGGACGCGATGATTGACAACATTGCGGACACCTTTCCCCGCTTGAAAGAGCGCTTGGGCCAAGAGGCGACCTCCATGTCTGGCGGTGAGCAGCAAATGCTGGCCATTGCCCGCGCGATGATGGCCAAGCCCAAGATGATCCTGCTTGACGAACCCTCAGAAGGCATCATGCCGGTGCTGGTGGACGAGATGTTCGAGCTCTTTGCGCGCATGAAGCAAGAGGGCACGACGATTTTGCTGGTGGAACAAAACGTGGAGCGTGCCCTTTCTGTGTCTGACCGCGCCTATATCCTCGACCAAGGCAGCATCGTTCATCATGGCCAAGCAGCAGACCTGTTGGCAGACAAAGAAATCCAGAACCGCTACTGTGCGGTGTGATGGCCGCTGAAATTCAGTGTCAAGCCGGGGGTGTCCCAGTCGTCGATGGCGATCAATTTACCCGTTCCTGACAAGGTGATGTAGGCCGTGCGCATGTGTGGTCCACCAAAACAGATGTTGGTGGTGTACGGGTCTGGCAAGGGCACATGACGGTGGTGTTTGCCGTCGGGGCTGATCACGGTGATGCCGCCGTGCAGCAAGGTTGCCACACACAAGTTGCCCTGGGCATCGACGGCCATGGAGTCAAAGCGCTGGTAATGCCCCCCTGGGGACGCCGCGACCATCCGAGCCCCTTGGGGTGACGGCCAGCCTTGCTTGCAAGCGACACCTGGACTGGCCAAGTCAAAAGCCCACACCCTGGCACCTTCCGTTTCAGCGTAGTAGAGGGTTTGTTCGTCGGGTGACAGCGCCACGCCATTGGGCGTCATCGCAGGGTGTGCCACCACTTTCGGATGGTTGCCTGCTGTGTCTGAATAGAACACGCCACCGCGGTCCATGTCGGTGTGCCGGACCTTCCCCAGGTCTGTGAAGCAAAAACCACCGTGTTTGTCAAACACGATGTCGTTCGGGCCGCGCAACGCGACGCCATCGACGTGGTCCAGAACGCGTTCAAACCGTCCCGTGCTCAGGTTCACGCGCTCAATGCGACCCCCTGCGTAGTCAGCGGCTTGCGCGATCGGTCGAAGCAAGTCGCCGGGTTGAGAGGTCCAGGCGAAGCCGCCGTTGTTGCACACGTACATCGCGCCGTCAGGGCCCAGCGCCGCACCGTTGGGGCCCCCACCCAGTTCAGCAATCACTTCAGTGCGCCCATGGGTTGTGACGCGCGTCAAGGTGCCTCGAGCGATTTCCACCAAGATGACCGAACCATCGGCCATTGCCACGGGGCCCTCGGGGAACTGCAAGCCTTGGGCAATTTCACGGATTTTCATGGTGAGGGCAGGTGTGGTTGAGCAAAGGCCCATCATGCCAGTCAGACATGGTTTGTCCAGCATTTGCAGGCTGGCTCAAGTGTGATGTGGACGCAGAGGTGACATCCTCAGGCAAAATTTGCAGCATGCCCCAAGCACCAACACCTGATGAAGCCATGGTCTCCACCCGACCGGTGGACGTGGCCTTGCTTGCCAGCGTGTTCATCATCGCCGCGTGCGGACTGGTTTACGAACTGGCGGCGGGCGCCCTGGCGTCTTACCTGCTGGGTGACTCGGTGCTGCAGTTTTCAACGGTCATCGGCAGCTACTTGTTTGCGATGGGCATAGGCTCGTACCTGTCGCGCTATTTCACGCGGCAACTGCCAGCCCACTTTTTGCGCATCGAATTGATGGTTGCCGCCATTGGAGGGGCGTTGCCGGCGGTGCTGTTCCTCGCCAATGCCTACGCGCCGCAAGGCTTTCGCTGGCTGTTGTACACGATGGTGTTGGTGGTGGGCACGTTGGTGGGTTTGGAAATCCCCCTGGTCATGCGCATCCTCAAGCGCAATGTGGCTTTGAAAGACCTGGTGTCGCAGGTGTTGACCTTTGACTACCTGGGCGCTTTGGCTGTGTCCGTGGCGTTTCCGCTGTTGCTGGTGCCGCAATTGGGCTTGATCCGTACGGGCCTGTTGTTTGGGTTGCTGAACGGGGCGGTGGCCGTTTGGGCCTTGTACCTGTTTCGCCATGAGTTACGCCGGTTCACCGCACACGCGATGGCCTGTGGCTTGACGCTGGCTTTTTTGTTGACCGGGTTTGCTGTTGCCGACCACGTGACCAGCTGGGCTGAAGACAAGTTTTACCAAGACCCGATCGTGCTGACCTCCACCTCGGCGTACCAGCGCATCGTGGTCACGCACGGCAGGGGAGGGCACCGCCTGTTTCTCAATGGCAACCTGCAATTTGCCGAGCGTGATGAATACCGTTACCACGAAGCCTTGGTTCACCCCGCGATGGCAGCCTACTCGGCCACCGGGGCACAACCTCGAAAAGTGGCCGTGTTGGGCGGGGGGGACGGCATGGCCGTGCGCGAGATCCTCAAGTACTCGGGTGTCGAACAGGTGACGCTGGTCGAGCTGGACCCCCACATGACCGACCTGTTTGCCCATCACCGCACCTTGTCCCAACTCAACGCCCAAGCGCTGCAATCCCCCAAGCTGCGCATCGTCCATGCCGACGCCTTCAAATGGCTGGAAGAGACGAGCGACACCTTTGACGTGATCGTGGTTGATTTTCCAGACCCCACCAATTTCTCCATCGGCAAGCTGTACACCACGTCGTTTTATGCCCTGCTGGACCAGCGCTTGTCGGCCAGTGGCTATGCGGTGGTTCAAACCACTTCCCCCCTGGTGGCACGGCAGAGTTTTTGGACCGTGGAGAACACCCTGGCATCGGTTGGTTTTCAGACCATGCCCTACCATGCCAACGTTCCCAGCTTTGGTGAATGGGGCTTTGTGATCGCCAGTCGCCGCCCCTACCGATGGCCGACCCAACTGCCTGAGGGCCTGCGTTACCTGGACTTGAACACTTTGCCCCAGATGTTCAATTTTCCCCGCGACATGGCCCGCGTACCCACTGGCGTCAACCGGCTGAGCAACCAGGTGTTGGTGACCACGTATGAACAGGAATGGGGCAAAGTAGCGCGGTGACACCTTTCCCCTGAAATGGGGAGGCGAGGCGGCCACGGTGAGGCTAAGCTGATGAACTGAACCTACCTGAGAGGGATGACCGGATGAAGATCGTTTTCACGTCCTGCATGGACGCACGTCGCATGCCCTCCCAGCCCGTCTGGCGGGCCATCGCTGCAGAGGCACCCGATGTGCTGGCTTTGTTGGGTGATCAAATCTACATGGATTGGGCAGAGCGACCAGACTGGCGACAGCGTCTCGGCGGGGCAGGGCCCTGGGATCCGGCCCACCACAACGTGCTGGCCGACTTTGCCAAGGAGATGCATGCGCGCTACGCCGCACAGTGGGCCGTGGCGGGCTTTCGTGACCTGCTGGTGCAAGTCCACGACCGCAACCCTCACGGCCTGCTGGTGGTGTGGGATGACCATGATTTCGCGTGGAACAACAGCCAGGGCGGTGGCTTCCCTGCGGGTGCCCATTCGGTACGACCTGAGGTCAAAGCCGTGGTCCGCCAGTTGTTTTTGCAATTCAGGGCGATGGTGTGTGAACATCCGAACACACCAGACTATCCCCCTCTGCCCGTGTTGCAAGCTGAGGTGCCCGATGAAGGGGTGCAGCAGTTTGGGGTACTGCAACATGATGGCAAGTCGTGGCCGTTCGCCTTGCTGGACAACCGGTGGTACCGCACCGCCTATCCCTCCGAACAAGCCCACGCGACCCTCTTGGGCACATCGCAATCAGCTCGGCTCAACGCCATGCTGGAGGTGTCAGAAGGCTTGTTGATCGTGTTGGCAGGCACCCCGGTGCAACACCAGTACCGCCTGTCCACCTTGGGTGAGGGATGGATTGCCAAAAATGGCACCACCTTTTACCCAGAGTACCCAGCGTTGCTGGCCAGCGAGCGTCCTGTGTTGTTTTTGGCCGGAGACATCCACCACAACGAGTGGGGTGGTCGCTTGTACCTGACAAACGCTGCAGGCCGCAGGTCGTCCGAAGTCATCCAGCTCTGTGCCTCGGCTGCTGCCGTGGGGAACATGGGACCGTTGCGCACAGTGCCCAGTTATGGCGTGGTCACCGTGACGGGTCATCCCCAAGCGGGGTCGATCACGCCCCGCTTGATGGCGTTGAAGCAGGGGGTGATTGTTGAAAACCCACCGCTTCAACGCGACATCGCGTTTGACGCCAAAGGCTGGCGCAACGATTTTCTGGACGGCGTTGCCGCTGCTGAAGACCCGTGGACCACACCCGATGCCGAGGTGTTGCATGTGCTCACGACGCGGGCCTTGGACGCGCCCAAAAGCCTGGTGGTGACGCCCATGCCGGCCCCTGACGTGGCCTGTTCATTTGAAGTGGAAGGCATGGCTGCGCTGGACGCGTTGTATGCCAGAAAAGTCAAATCGACGACCGAAGTCGCAACACCGCTCCAGGTGCAGTACCTTGAGGACCAGCGTGTGTTCAGCCTTCGCCTGCTGGGTGTCAGCCACCCCAAAAATGCGCCGCGCACCGAGCACATGGAGGGCCTGCTGACGTCGGCATTTGATGCGGCGCGTGCGGCGAGGCGATCCGTGGTGTTCTTCATCCATGGCTTTGGCAAGTCGCCCGCCGAAGCGGTCATGCAGGCCTACCAGTTGCGCCAGAGCTACCCAGGCGTCGAGCCCGTGCTGTTTTCCTGGCCGGCGGGTGAGTCAGGCGGCTTTCTCAAAACCTATAACGATGGCAAAGATGCGCTTCGCAATGCACTCAATCCCGGTATGCAGTGCAGTCTGAGCGGGGCCTTGGCGGCCCTGGGTGAGCGGGCACAAGCCTACCCAGACGTCAACTGTGTGGTGCTCGCACGCAGCCTGGGAACGGTGGCTTTGGCCCATGTCATCAACAATGTCACGCATCTCAATTTCAAAACCCTTTTATCGTCGGTCAAACGCTTGGTGTTGTCGTCTGCTGTG
>CAZHDP010000105.1:0-9159 GCA_964531605.1 uncultured Burkholderiaceae bacterium
GAAAGGGGTTCAAGCATCACCGTTTCACACCTGCTCCCCGTACCTCAACGCTCACTTCGTCCAGCACTTTGCCCTTGGGGTCCGCCAGGCGAATGACGTGCTTGCCCGGCCAAGGCGACCACTGCGCCGTCTGCCCGCGGCTCAACGGTTTGTGGTCAACCGTCCATTGCACCTGGGCGGAGCTATCGGTCGCCCGCAGCTGCACACGTTGCCTTTGAGGGGGAATGTCCGGGTCCAGTGCCAGCACGGTGCCATGAACCGGGCTGGTGATCTTTGCCGAGCCCAGGCCAGTCTCCGTGGCACCATCAACCGAGAACAGCGCTTGTTGTGTGCCCGCTAGAAACCATTCTTGCCTTGGTGCTTCGGTTTGCCGTCCAAAACGCACATCCGCATGAACCAGCCCTGTGGGGCCTGCAGGCGCCAGGCTGGGGGTGTCACGGTGCAGGTGCTGCATCACTTCTGCCCAAACAGGGGCTGCGCCCGTGGTGCCACTCACCGCTTGCATGGCTGCACCACTGGCATTGCCGACCCAAACCCCGACGGTATAGCGCCGTGAATAGCCCACCGCCCAGTTGTCACGCATGTCTTTGCTGGTGCCGGTTTTCACGGCAGTCCAAAAGCGGGTGGCCAAGACGCTGTCGGTGCCAAACGTCCGTGCCCGGGCGTTCGTGTCGCTCAAGATGTCGCTGATGATGAATGCGGCCCTGGGGTCAAGGGCCGCCCGAAAGCGAACGGGTTGTGCGGAGGGCGGTGTTGATAGGGTTTGTTGCAGCCGTGTGGCGCTGTACCGCCCGCCGTTGGCCAGGGTGCGGTAGGCATTGGTGAGCGCCAACAGTGACACTTCCGCGCTGCCCAGTGCCAGGCTGTAGCCATAGTGATCGCCTGATTCCCGCAAGGCCAATCCGGCTGATGCCAACTGCCGTTGCATCGCATCAGGCGACACCATCACCAGGGCTCGCACGGCGGGCACATTGAGCGACGAGGCCAGGGCCGTGCGCACCGAGACCCAGCCCTTGAACTGACGGTCGTAGTTTTGGGGGATGTACAAACCACCGGCGGTGGGGATGTGTGTCGGCGCGTCCTCCAACAGAGAAGCGGCCGTCAGGCGCCTCTCTGCGATGGCTTGGGCATACAAAAAGGGCTTCAACGTGGAGCCTGCTTGTCGTGGCGCCAGCACGGCGTCGACCTCACTGGCCTGGCTGAGTGTGCCCGACGATCCCACCCAGGCCAACACCTCTCCGCTGGCGTTGTCGAGCACCACCAAAGCCCCGTCTTCCACATGCCGACCTTGCAGCTCACGCAAGTGCCGTTGCAGGCTCTGTGTCGCAAAGCGCTGGAGCGGCAGACTCAAGGTGGACGGCACGCGTTGGGGCGGCCCTGCCGATCGTGAGGCGCTGGCAACTTCCGCCAGCAAGCGCCGAGCTGCGTGCGGTGCCAGACCTTCGCTGCGGTCCAAGCCCCGTCGCTGCAAAGCGGCGTCCACAAACACGTCCAGGCCTGTGCAGCCTGCGGTGATGGGCGTTGTGCCCGCGGACGCGGATGCCTGCATCAAGCGTTGCACGCCGCAAGCCCTGCTCACCAAAGCCGCGGGTTTGGCGTTGGGCGCGCGCACCAAGGCCACGGCCACTGCGGCTTCGCGCTCGTCCAGGCCGTGCGCTGCTTTGCCGAACATCACCCGTGACAACGCGTCAATGCCCACCAACTCTCCTCGGAACGGCACCAAATTCAGGTAGCCCTCCAGGATCTGGTCTTTACGCCACCGCCGCTCCAACACCTGCGCGGCCACCGTCTGGCCCAGCTTTTGCGGCACCGATCGGCCTTGAGACCCCGCGCGCCAGTCCTCGTCCAACAACCCCGCCAACTGCATCGTGATGGTGGACGCCCCGCGGGTACGCTGGTGCCACAGGTTGCCCCAGGCAGCTGCCGACACGGCTTGCCAGTCCACGCCGCTGTGTTCATAAAACCGCTTGTCTTCGCTCAGCAACATGGCGCGGCGCAAGGCGGGAGACATGTCTGCCAATGCAATCCAGGCCCCCCGGCGCACGGTGGCATCCGCGCGTTGGCGCTGGATCACCTCGCCATGCCGGTCGAGGATCAGCGTGTCTGACGAACGGTGGGTCTGCCTGACCTCGTCATAGCTGGGGAGTGCCTGTGCCAGCGTGGCCATGCCGCCGATCAGCACACACAGAAGGCCACGCATTCCTGCCGACTGTGTGAAGTAAGTCACTCCTTTCGTCTTGGTGTCGTGCTTCAATGACCGCTTTAACTTGGAGCTTTCGCCATGTTTCACATCATCTGGATGTTCATTGTCGGTATCGTCGTCGGGGCCATCGCGCGTTTCATCATGCCTGGGTCGGAGCACATCGGATTGTTCATGACCGGTCTGCTGGGCGTTGCAGGTTCGTTTGTCGGTGGTTTCATTGCCCGGATATTCAGCAAGCCTGACGACGGTTCGCTTGTGCATCCCGCGGGCATCATCTTGTCCGTCATTGGTTCGATGATCTTGTTGTACGTGTGGTCCCATTTTGGACAATCACTGTCGCTCTGACGGCTGGCCACTCCCCACCGTCATGCGTGCGTTGGGCACCTCCGCGAACATCTCGGGGGCATACATGGCCTCGACGCGTGAGGGGGGCAGGGCAAAACTGCCTGCATTGTTCAGCCTGACGGTGTAATCCAGCTTGAGAGAGCCCTTGGGCAGATACGCGTAGTAGCTGCGAAAGGCCTCAAAGCTGCGTTCTTCAAAAGCAGGCCACGCGGCCGCTCCGCTGCGTGTCTCGCCCCGGGTGGCGATTTCGCTGTCTCGGCCCAAGCCACTGCCCAAGAGCGTGGCACCACCTGGGATGGGGTCTGTGATCACCACCCACGTCATGTCTGACGTGCCGGTCACTTCCAGCGTGATCCGCAGCACATCTCCTCGGGTGTATTTTCCTGGCGTGGCTTGGGCCAAAGGTGTCATGGTTTTTTTGATTTGGTAACCCGCTGCGTACGGTGCCTTGAGCGGCACGGCTGCCAGCGATTGCAGCGTCAGCCAGGGCTTGCCGCTGCCCTGGTGGGTGACGCGCAAAGCCGCGCTGGGGTTAGGGTTGGGGGTGGTACTTTGCGAGGCGGTACCTTGGGGCCACGGCAGCAACATGTGTCGGTTGGCTTGGCGCCAGTTCACCTGTGCAGTTTGGTCACCTAAGCTCGCCTTTGTCAGCCCGTTCACCGGTTGCGACTCAAAGGCGGCACTGAATTTCTCCAGCGCCAAGCCGCCCCACAGGTTGGCTGTGGTGGTGCTCCAGGCGCCGCGCTGTTGGCGGCCCATGAAGCCATTGGCCAAGCGCGCCAAGTCGTCTTTCCAGGCCGGGTCATCCATCACGGTCAGCAACAAGCGCGCTGTGTTGACATCGCCATTGGCCATCAGCCACCACCACTGGTCGTCGCGTTCGGTGCTGAACGTCAGCCTGCTGCCTTGATAGCTCAAGCGGCTTTTCAGGATTTGATGTGCTTCCGCCATGCGCCGACCCCGGTCAGGCAAGTCCGGTATGCGTTGCAAGATGTTGAGCCAGTCGATGACCGTGTGGGTCGGCCATTGGTTCGGGGCAATGGTGATGCTGCCCAGCATGCGGGCTTGCGCTTTGCCGTGGCGAGACAAGGCTTCCAGCGCGCCGATTTTGCGCATGTCCAGGTCCTTGCGAGGGCTCCAGAAATCGCGCTGGAGGCGACCTTCCACAAAATGGATCAGCCCGCGTTCCATCGGCAAACGCACGGCATCGGGCAAGGCAAAGGCGGGGTCCAGGCTCATGGCCTCATGGGTCGCCGCGAGCAGGTAGGCGGTGAGGGTGTCACTGCCTTGGTTGCCCATGCCCTCGCGGGGCGGGAAGTAGTTGGCCAAGCCATCGCCGTCCAAGTAGGTGGGGATTTGAGCGACCAAGGTCTGCCACTGCTTGGCGTCGCGCAAGCCCACCGTTTTGCTGACCTGTTGTTCCAGGCACGAAAACGGGTACTGCAGAAACCAGTCACGCACACCAGGCAGACCACCTGCCAGGGTGGGTTGCAAGGACACGCGCACACCGCCACGTCCCGGCAGGGCGTCAGGGGGCGGGGCAACGTCCAAGCTGAAGGCGCCATCCCACTGGACCAGGGTGCTTTGCTGTACCGTCAGAGGCACCGCAGGCACGATGCGCTGGCGGGCCTTGAGCGCATCTTTGGCGCCGCTGCTGAGGTCTTTGGCTTCGACTTCCCACAGGATGGCTTCGCTGCGGGTTTGCGCCAGTTGTGCGGGTGCGGTCACGTCCCATGTCACCTCTTTGGCCTCTCCCGCAGGTATTTCAAGGGTTCTTTGCTCTAAATTCAATAGCGTTGCACGGGCCGTTACCTGCACTTTCATCGCCGCTTTGGTGGTGTTGCGCAGGGTGAATTGGGCGCGGTACTGGTCGTCTTCGCGGACCAAGGGCGGCAGGCCACTGATGAGTTGCAGGTCTTGCATGCTGCGGATGCTGGCACTGCCCGTGCCAAACAGGCCTGCTTGGGCGTCAGCCACGGCCACGATTTTGAAGCTGGTCAGGGCGTCGTTCAATGGGACGGTAACGGTGGCCTGTCCTTTGGCGTCCAACACGATGTTGGGCTGCCACAGCAGCAAGGTGTCAAGCAGCTCGCGGGTGCTGCTGCGCCCACCACCACCACCTGCAGGCACAGCCTTGCGGCCATAGTGGCGGCGGCCCACGATCTCCATCTGGGCCGTGCTGGTTTCAACGCCCCATGGGCGACGCTGCCACATGGCTTCCAACACATTCCAACTGGTGTTGGGCATCAATTCCAGCAGGGCTTGGTCCACGGCGGCCAGGGCCACTTCAGCGCCCGCTGCGGCTTGACCGTTGGGCAAATTGGCGGTGATGGTGACTTGCGCTTTGCCACGCACGGGGTAACTGTCTTTGTCGGTGCTGACTTTCACGTCCAGCCGGTGACTTTGCACGCCCACCTGGATCTCAGCCACGCCAAGCTTGTAGGCCGGTTTGCTCAAGTCGATCAGCGCCGTGGGTGCGGTGTATTCGCGGCCCTCGTACCAATAGCTGGCCCACCATTCACGGGGTGCCTTGTAGCCCCAAGTGAACAGGCTGTACCACGGTACCTCGCGCAATCGGCCCCGCAAGGCCAGCACACTGACGTACACATTGGGGCCCCAGCCTTCTTCAACTTTGAGGCTGATGGTGGGGTCTTTGCCATTGAGTTGCACGACCTGGGTGCTGAGGATGCCTTCACGCTCTACCGCCACCAGGGCGGTGGCAAACCTAAAGGGCATGCGCACCTGGAACTTGGCCGTTTCGCCGATGCTGTAGGCCTTTTTTTCGGGCAGCACGTCCATGCGGTCGTGGTTGTCTGCGCCGAACCACAGTTCACCCTGACGTGTTATCCAGACATTGCTCGCCGCTTGGGCGGTGTTGCCTTGCCCATCCTTGGCTGTCACCACCAGTTCCACCTCACCGCCGTTGGTGCTGAGGCCGGGGAGCGTGCTGTCGCACAAGAGCAAGCCCCGGGCATCGCTCTTGCCGCTGCACACTTCGCCCAGGTCTCGGACGTCGGTGGCGTTGTCATAGCTGTAAAACCCGCCCACCATGCGCTTGCGGCTGGTGCTTGTGGTGCGTGCCTGGGCCCGTACGCTCATGGCGACGTCAGCCTGGGCTTGGCCCGCCAGCGTCAAGGCAAGGGCCTGAAAGCGCAGGGTTTGACCCACGGACACCCAACCTTCGGTCTTGATCCCGGTGACCACCGTGGCTGGCCACAAGGTGCTGGTGTGGCGCAGGGTTTGCATCTCGCCATTGGGGTCTGCGTAAGTGGCTTCCAGCACCAGATCGCGCGGCTGTCGGGACGCATTGGCAGCTGTTTGCAGTTTGTCGATGGTGACTTTGCCCGTGCCGTTTTTGTCCAGGACCAGTGGCAACTTGTCGGCCACTGTACGTTGGTCATGACCGTTGTTTTCCGCAGCTTCTTCTTCGCCATGGGTGGTGGTGTTGGCGTTGTCGCCTGCGCCACGCGGGGCGGAAAAACTGAAGTCATCAAACCCAGGCATGTTCAGCGTTTTGCCCCGAACAAAGGCCGAGACCCGCACCGGCAGCTTGCCAGCAGGCCCACCAGAGACGTAGTTGACCTGCAGCTGTGTGGGCACCTGAGAGACATTGACCAGCGGCTTTTTGTCGGTCGGGTTGATGCTGCCCTCCAACACGGGCAGACGGAATTCTTCCACCCGAAACTGACCTGTCGACCGGTTGCCCACCGTCATCTCATAAGCCCCCAGTTTGGCGGCAGGCGGTATTTGAAATTGGCTTTGGGCACTCAGGCCACCGGTGCCTGTTTTTCGCCACTTCAGGGCTTGCGTGTAAGACTGGCCGCTGCCCAGGTGAGTGATGGTCAGCAGGTCTGGTGTGGTGTCTGGCAGGCCCAGGCCTTTGCTGGTTTCCGTTCTCAAAAAGTGCTTCATCGAGACCGTCTCACCCGCACGCAGCAGGCTGCGGTCCAGCACGGTGTGGGCGCGTTGGTCAGGGGCCATGTCCCGGCTGGTGGGTACTTGGAAACGCCAGTTCTCGATGCCGCGTGTCCAGTCGCTCCAGGTGAAAGCCATGTCGGGCACACCATCACTCGCCGTATGGCGTGCGCTGACAAAGTAGGCTTGCTTGTAGGGCCGGGTGCCCTTGGTGTCCGGTTCACAACTGGGCGCTTCAGCGGGCACGTTGCCCAGCTGTGCCACACCTTGGGCGTTGGTGGTGCCGGTCGCCCATGCCTTGCCACGGCAATCGGACACCTGCACCGTGGCGTTGGCCACCGGTTTGCCTTTGTCGAGCGTGGTCACCCAGGCCAACGCACCGTCGCGCCCCAATTTGAAATGCACGCCCAGGTTGGTGACCAAGGCCGAGGTGCGCACGTGCATGAGACGTTGTGGGCCGAGTTTGGGGTCCAGCAACGATTGCCCCAGCGCAGCGGAGGCAATCTCCACCACATGGAACCCAGGCTTCAAGGGGATGCCCACCACTTCAAACGGACGGACTTGCCCTTCGGGGCTGGGCGGCAGCTGCAGCGTGGTGGCCGTGGCAGCGTTCAAGAGAGGCTTGTCCCTGGATTCGTTCTGGCCTTGGTTGGCCGCTTGTACCTTCAAGAACCAGTGGATGATGTCGGCATCTTGGCTCAAGGCCACGTCTGTGACCTTGCTGCCCGCTTGAATGCCTTTGGCGAGCAAGGATGACTCTACCCGGCGCAGCGTGACGGGCAGCAAAGCAGGGCTTTGCTCACCTTCGGCAAACCGCTCGATCACACCAAATGGCGAGACCGGAAATTTCACCAAAGGGGGCATTCCTGCCGTTGCCACCTTCATGGGGAAGTTGCTGGCATTGCTCAGCGCCCGCCCAGAGGCATCAACAAAACCCTTGGGCACTTCCAACGTGAAAGCCGTGTTCTCTGGCAACAGCGTTTGAAAGCGGATGCTGCTGACCACAGCATCGTCGCCTGCAGCCACGTCGTCAGTGTCTTTCTGGGCTTTGAAGCTGCCTTGGGCCGATTTCAACACCATACCCAACGCCAGCTTGCGGGGCACATCGGCGTTGAAACTCACGCGCATGGGCCGTATCGGCAGGCATGCGGCTTGGGCGTTTTCGCGCTCACAGCTGAAGCTGGCCAGGAAGGGTTCACGCACCGTGAACTTGAAGCGCTTCTCAACGCTGTTGGCCACGGCGGCGGTACCGGCTTGCTCCGGGGCGCTGATGCCTTTGCCCCAGACCAGTTGGACCTTGCTGCCTGGGGTGAATCGGCGCTGGCATGCGAGGGCCACAAAGGCCAAGGTGCCCCGCTTGCCTGCGATGTCATAGCTTTGTGAGCGCACCAGCGCATCGCGTGTGGCGTCATCGAGCACGCGAACGGGGACGCGTTCGCCCAAGCCTTCGAGCACACACCATGCGTTGGCTTGAACTGAAGCGGTACTGGCTGGGCCGTTCAATCGCAGCAAAAAGTACTGCTCTTCGTCGATGGTTTGGTCGGTTGTTGGGTGAATGAACTCGACGAACGGCCCCCCGGTGTTGAACTTGAAGCTGCTCAACCCTTGGATGCCATCGCCCTTGGGTGATTTGAACGTGGGTAGCATCTGCGCCGTGCAGCGCACGCCGGGTGGCAGGAACCGCCCGAACCGCCAGACCCATTCGCGCTCAGACGTCCAGTTGCCGTAGCCCTGGGTGGCGGCGTCACCCGTGCAAGTCAAGTTGAGGGGTTGTGGTGCCTTGGGGTCGCCAAAGTTGACGGCCGCTTGGTCAAATTTCACCACCACCTGAGAAACCTGCGCTGTTTCACCTTGGGGCGACGCCGACACCACCGTCAAGGCATGGGATAAGCTGCTCAGGGACAGCAGGGCTGTGCAGATCGCCCAGGGTGCCAACGAGTGGCGCAACGCAAAAAGGGTCATGGCAAAGTGTGGAGGCCGGTGTCAACCCCCATGATAGGGTGACCCGGCAACCAACACCAGGGCGTTGCGGTCAGTCGCTCAAGACAAGCGAGCCTGGTGGCGTGCGATTTGTACGCGAACTTGTGCCGGTGCCGTGCCGCCGAGGGTATTGCGGGCGTTGAGTGAGCCGCGCAGGCTGAGGCACTCGAACACATCGGGGCCGATGGCGGGGTTGAACTGTTGCAGGGCTTCCAGAGGCAACTCACTCAGGTCGATGCCTTGCGCAATGGCTGTTTTGACCGCGTGCGCCACCACTTCGTGTGCGTCACGGAAAGGCAAACCCTTTTTCACCAGGTAGTCCGCGAGGTCGGTGGCTGTGGCGTAGCCTTTTTTGGCGGCCAGCTCCATGGCCTGGGGGCGCACAGCAATGCCACCTTCTTTGAGGCCGGTCGCAGGGTTGACCTGCCCGCCCACCATTTCGGCAAAGATGCGCAAGGTGTCTTTGAGCGTGTCCACGGTATCGAACAGCGGCTCTTTGTCTTCTTGGTTGTCCTTGTTGTAGGCCAGGGGTTGGCCTTTCATCAAGGTGATCAGCGCCATCAAATGGCCCACCACGCGGCCCGTTTTGCCCCGCGCCAATTCAGGCACGTCGGGGTTTTTCTTTTGCGGCATGATGGAACTGCCCGTGGTGAACCGGT
Source organism: uncultured Burkholderiaceae bacterium (assembly GCA_964531605.1). Classification (GTDB taxonomy): domain Bacteria; phylum Pseudomonadota; class Gammaproteobacteria; order Burkholderiales; family Burkholderiaceae_C; genus Defluviibacillus. The sequence continues at coordinate 9,103 of CAZHDP010000105.1, forward strand.
CGGCAATCTGGATGAAGCCGAAGTTTTGGCTCATCCACAGGATCAGCTCTTCAGACA
>CAZHDP010000106.1:0-9143 GCA_964531605.1 uncultured Burkholderiaceae bacterium
CACCTTGAGCATCGAGAGTGGCATCACCGGTGGCGTGCCTGCGCAACTGGGCGACTTTGGCGTGGCTTACAACGCCGAGGCGATCATCGAGCAATCGCTGCAGTTCGATTTCTATGATGGCGGTGGCCTGGACGCCAGCTTTTTGGGGCTTGCGCAGGTGGACAACACCGGCAACGTCAACGTCAGCAAGTTCAACGGCCGCCCGGTCGGCTGCGGCGGCTTTGTGAACATCACCCGCTCGACCAAGAATCTGGTGTTCTGCGGAACGTTCACAGCAGGTGGCTTGGATGTGAAGATCGGCGACGGCAAGCTCACCGTGGTCAAAGAAGGCAAGTCCCGCAAGTTCATCGAGAAGGTTGAGCAAATCACCTTCAATGGATTGGACGCCGCGCACCGCCAACAAAACGTGCAGTTCGTGACCGAGCGCGCCGTGTTCAAACTGACCGAAGACGGCCTGGAGTTGACCGAAATCGCGCCTGGCATTGACCTGGAAAAAGACGTGCTCGCCCACATGGGTTTCAAGCCCATCATGCGCGATGTGAAGACCATGGACGCCGGAATTTTCTCGGCCACGTGGGGCGGCTTGGCCAAGGCGATGGCCGCGAAGGCCTGAACTCCGTAGTTCTACGGGGGACCGCGCGGCGGTCTACGAATAGACCCGGCCGCGCGCATTGCCTACAGTGGAAGCACTTTCACTGCTGGAGTTGTCGATGCGTGCTTTTTTGATTCCCTTGGCGTTGACCACAGGCCTGATGGGGGCTCCTGCTGTTTCGACGGCCCAGGTGCCGCCCACGGCGGCCGAAGCTGCGGCGTATACCGGCCTCCATGCCGCAGCGCATCGGGGTGATCTGGTGGCAATCCGCACCTTGATTGCCAACAAACGAGACCTGAACACTAGCGATGGCTACGGTCGAACAGCGGTCCACGTGGCCACCTTTGCCAGACAACACGAGGCCTTGAAACTGTTGGCGCAGGCGGGGGCCGATCTGGCGCGTTTGGAGGCCGACCGCTACGACGCCGTGACCGTGGCCGCAGTGACTGACGATGAAGAGGGGCTGCGCATCCTGTTGGCGCACGGCGCCAGCGCGGGCCTGACCACCAGCCGTTACGACGGCACGGCGCTGATCGCAGCTGCCCATTTGGGGCACGACGGTGTGGTGTGTCAATTGATTGCTGCCAAAGCGCCGCTGGACCATGTCAACAACCTGCATTGGACCGCCGCCATCGAGGCTGTTGTGTTGGGCGATGGTGGCTTGCGGCACCAGCGAACCTTGCAAGCGCTGGTGGATGCGGGGGCCAATCTGCAATTGACCGACCGCACCGGTCGAACCCCGCTCGCCTTGGCACGTGGCCGTGGCTACACCGAGATGGTGGCCATGCTGGAGCGGGCCGGGGCACGCTGATGAAATTTGACGAAAGCTGAAGTGCGCTCAGCGCACCCGCGTTTTCAGGTCAGTTTTTATGGGGGATGACGGTACCTGCTGGCATGGGCACCGCGGTCACGCTGTTTTGCGGCGACCCATCGATGAGGCGGTCTGAATAGGTCATGTACACCAAGGTGTTGCGCTTGGCGTCCACCATGCGCACCACGCGCAGTTTTTTGAACACCAGTGACATGCGCTCGCTGAAGACCTCTTCTTGCTTGGGCGACGTTTGTCGCCAAAATGCACGGGCCCGTCTTGTCGGGAGGCAATGGAGGCTTCGGCCCGGTCTTCCGCCAAGCCCAGGCCGCCTTTGATGCCACCGGTTTTGGCGCGGGAGACATAACAGGTCACCCCCGAAACTTTGGGGTCGTCGTAGGCTTCCACCACGATGCCGTGGTCTGGCCCGATCCATTGGAAGGCGGTGTCAACGCGGCCAATTTCTTCGCTGCCCGCGAGTGTGCAGGCACACAGCAGGGCAGAGAAGGCCAGGGTGAGTTTGTTCATGAAGTTGATTTGCATAGCGGCACAGCCTACCTCAATTCCCTGCGTACCCCATGCTTTGGGGCAACCACAGCACGATTTGTGGGAACAATGTCATGGCCAGCAGCAACAGCAGCAACATGACCAAGAACAGCCAACCCTCTCGCAGCATGGCTTTGATCGGGATGCCGGTGAGTGCATGGGTGACAAAGAGCAGCATGCCAAAAGGTGGTGTGATCAAGCCGACCATCATGTTGACGATGACGACGACACCAAAGTGCACCAGGTCCACCCCCAGCAGCTTGGCGGTGGGCAGCAGCATGGGCACGAACACCAGCAGCATCACCGACGTGTCAAGGAAGCAACCCAGTACCAGAAACACGCCATTGACCAGCAGTAAAAACTGCAGGGCAGTGAGGTCTTTGGCAGCCACCCAAACGGCCAGTGCCTGAGGTACCCCCTCAGACGTGAAGGCATAGTTCAAAATGAACGCGCCAGCGATCACCATGGTGATGACGGCACTGGAGCGCGCCGATTCCAACAACACGCCAGCCAGCGTACGCCAGGTCAGGGCGCGGTAAACCACCCCAGCCAGCACCAGCGCATGCAGTGCGGCCACCGCTGCCGCCTCGGTGGGCGTGAAGACGCCGGTGTAGATGCCCGTCAGCAGCACGATGGGCAGCGACAAGGGCAGTGCCCCACGCCACAAGATGTTGGGCCACTCTGAGCGCGGTACGGGCGCTTCGCGCGGCATGTTGCGCTGCACGGCGATGACGTGCACGGCCACCATCAGCACCACCGCCATCAACAAACCGGGGACCACGCCCGCGAGGAACAAAGCACCGACCGATGTGCCGGACACCAGCGCGTAGATCACCATCGGGATGGACGGTGGGATGATGGGGCCGATGGTGGCACTGGCCACCACGATGGCACCCGCGAAGCCGGGGCTGTACTCGGGCTTCTTGAGCATTTGCTTGATGGTCACCAAACCCGGTCCCGCTGCATCGGCGATGGCACTGCCGCTCATGCCCGAAAAAATCACGCTGACCAGCACATCCACTTGTGCCATGCCTCCGCGCAACCGGCCTACCAAGATGCGACAAAAGTCGAAAATGCGCTCACTCACCGTGCCTGCGTTCATGATGTTGGCCGCCAGCACGAAGAGTGGAACCGCCAACAGCACATAGCTGTTGTACAGGCCATTGCCCACTTGTTCAGCCACCAAACCCAGATCCTGTCGCTTCACAATGAGGTAGGCGATGCCCGCTGCAAGCATCGAAAACGACACCGGTACACGCATCGCCATGGTGATGACCATCACCCCCAGCAGCGTGGCCAGTGCAGGATTGGTGAACAGACTGCTTGCTTCCATCACAGGCCTCTGAGCAAGTTGGTCAGGCGCCACACGGCGCACAGCCCGCGCCACACCAGCGTGATGAACAGGAACACAAAGGGGAGGAACACCCCCATGAAGGGCAGGCCCATCACTGGGGTGCCTTCTCGTTGCATGAAGTGCACGTAATCCCACGTCGCGGGTAAGGCCCATGCGGCCAGTATGCCAACCGTCACGCTGCCCAAGGCTTGGACCACGGCTTGCCCTTGGGGAGGCAGCAGATTGGTGAGCAGGTCAAAAGCCACGTGCTCGCGCTCTGACACCATGAACGCGGCCGCCCACAAGATGACCCAAAGGTACAACACCACGGCCAATTCATCCGTCCAGCTCAGAGGCAATTGAAACAGGAAGCGTGCCGCTATCTGGATCAAAAACACCAGGAACAAGCCCGCAAACAGGGTGAGCCCAGCACCGTTGGCCAGAGTGCTTGACAGGCGCTGACAGCGTTGAAAAGCGGTTTCTGGGATGGAGGAACGGGGCGCGGAGGGTTCGCCAGCCTGCGGTGTGCCGCTCATCATCGTGTGGCGTTGATGCGGTCAAGCAAGCCTTTGGGCCATTGGCGCGCGTAGTCTGACTTCAGGTAAGCCTGCTGAACATGCTGACGAAAGGCCTCTGTGTCGGGCGTGGTGATGGTCAACCCTTGCTGCTTGAAGTCATTGACGAGCTGGGCTTCTTCTTTGATGCGGTTGTCGTCGTTGTAACGCGCAGCGGCCAAGGCAGCGGCTTTGAGCTTTTGCTGCTGGTTTGGATTCAACTGTTGCCAAGTCTTGTTGGCCACGGTGATGAACAGGCTGTCCACCAGGTGCTGGGTCAGCACAAACTGCTTGGTCACCTCGTGGAATTTCGCCGCACGAACGGTCGGCAGTGGGTTGTCTTGCCCGTCAATGGTGCCCGTTTTGAGCCCGAGGTACACCTCGCCAAAGGCCAAAGGCGTGGGCGTTGCACCCAGCGCTTCACCCAGAAACAGCCATTCTTTGCTGCCTGGCATGCGCAATTTCACGCCTTTGAGGTCGGCCGGTGTTTTGACATTTTTGGCTTCTCGCAAGCTGATTTGTCGGGTACCCAAGTAAAGCGGACAGAGGATCGTCACATCCATTTTCTGAGCCACCAGCTTGTACAGCGTGTCGCCAATTTCACCGCCCAGCACCTTGCGTTGGTGCGTCGGGTCACGGAGCACGTACCCTGCCGTGAAGATCGAAAATTCAGGCACAAGTTTGGCGATGTCAAACGCGGACAGGGTGGCAAGTTCCAAGTTGCCTCGGGCCATTGCTGTGGGCTCCGCGCCTTGCTTGAACAGCGTGCCATTGAGGTTGATTTGCACGTCAAATTCACCTGGCGCAGATTGGTCCAGCTGCGTTTTGAACACGGTCCACATCTTGCCGTGCCAGTCATCGGGTACGGCGGGCGAAGAAATCCGCAACGGGGTTTTGGTTTGCGCCCAGGTGGGCAGCGTCACCGCCAAGGCCAAAGCAAGTGCCGAGCGTCGGCGCGTCGATGGGGATGCGTGCATGTGGCCTCTGTGTCTGGTGGTCAGTATGGGTCGGTGTGTCGGTGAACGTGTCGTTGTCGGTGGTGACGCAAAGCTGCAAAGCTCGGCTCAATGCCCTTGGAAATCAACAAGGGTGTGGAGGCGCAGCCCCGCTTGCCGCAACCGGCCGGAGCCTCCCAGCTCTGGCAAATCCACGATGGCCGCACCTTCGATGACTTCTGCGCCCAATTTTTCGATGAGCTTTTTACCCGCCATCATGGTGCCACCCGTGGCGATCAAATCGTCAATGAGCAGTACACGTTGTCCCGCTTTCACGGCATCGGTGTGCAGTTCGACGGTCGCACTGCCGTATTCCAATTCATAGGTTTCGGCCACGGTGGTGAAAGGGAGTTTGCCTTTTTTGCGGATGGGCACAAAACCGACATTCAACTCGTAAGCCACCACCGATCCCAGTATGAAGCCCCGCGCGTCCAAGCCTGCGACCACGTCGGGGCGGACGGGGGCAGACTTGTACCGGTCTACGAATGCGTCAATCAGCACCCTGAATACTTTGGGGTTTTGGAGCAGTGGGGTGATGTCTCTGAATTGCACACCCTGCTCAGGCCAGTCTGGCACGGTGCGGATGTGGTTTTTCAAAAAGGCGGAGGTGTCTTCAGCTCGGATCATCCGCCTATTGTGCCGAAACGTGGGTGCGTACGCTGAGCCAAGGCCAACCCGTTCACGGGCAGACCGGGCGTCTGAAGACGCTGTTGGCTCAGGTTGGGGTGGTGGGGGTCGCAGGCGTGGTACGGCCCGCTGCCAGCATCTCGTCCATGGCTTTGCAGTTGGGGGCGCACACTGCCTGCGCTTTGCCCAACACGTTGCGGGTCTTCATCAACGAGCGGGTGCGGTGTTTACCGCACAAAAAACAAGACATTGTTGCGCTGCCGAGCGATGCGCCTGCTTTGAAAGGCGAGCCCGAGGGCTTGGACTTGTATCGCAGACCATCAGCCAGCACAGCTGTTTTGACTTCAGGTTTTGCCATGTACAGTAATCTCCGTGAGAAATGAAACGTCTTGGCACTCAGGGAGAGTGCTGGACCAAACGACAGATTTTAACATCCCTGTCAGCCTGCACTTGCCGTTGTCAGTGTTTTGTCAGCACCGTAAATCCTGACGACCCATCGGGATGCTTTGCAGCCTTACTGCTGGACTTCAGGCATCCCAATACAATGCCGCTTATCTTTGTGTGGAAAGGGTTGTGATGAGCAGTCGTCGTTTGGCAGTGTGCGCTTCAGCGGTGGTGTTGGCCGGTTTGAGTCTGTTGGGGGCGTCCAGCAGTTTTGCCCTCGACGCGCCGTCCGGCAAGGTGATTTTGACCCTCACGGGCAAGGTCGGCGACAAAAATTCGTCCAGTGGGGCTGCGTTTGATTTGGCCATGCTGGAAAAACTGCCACAGCGCACGTTTTCGACCATGACCCCCTGGGAGAAGCAGCCCATCACGTTCACTGGACCGCTGTTGCGTGACGTGTTGAATGCCGCCAAGGCCTCGGGAACGACGCTCAAAGCGGTGGCCTTGAATGACTATCAAACCAGCATCCCTTTGGAAGACGCTGCCAAATTCGATGTCATCGTTGCGCACCAGATGAATGGCGCAGCCATTCCTGTACGTACCAAGGGTCCGTTGTTCATCGTGTACCCGTTTGACTCCAAGGCAGAGCTCAAGTCGACAACCTATTACGAGCGCTCGGCTTGGCAACTGAAATCGATTGCGGTTGACTGAAGAACTGTTGAATGACGTCTGGGTTGATCAGTCGCCGATACCTGTTCTGGCTTGCGCTCGGAACGGCGTCCATGGCCCTGGCCATGGCGGTGTTGCTTGTTTTTCAGTTGGCCCAGCAAAAAGCCATCAGCGAGACGTTTGGTTTTCGCGGCGATTCCATGACGGCCATGACGTTCCAAAGCGAACGAGAGTTTTTGCGTTTCAGAAGCGAATTGCAATTGGCCGTGAACGGTGCGGGGCCGATCGACGGCGATGCGTTGCAAACCCGGTACGACATCTTCATCAGCCGACTGACCTTGCTTCAGGACAACCCCAGCATTGGTTTGCTGACAGACCGTCCTGAGTACCAACAGGTGATGCCCAAGCTGAACAGCTTGGTTCACCGAGCCGATGCGATCATGGCTCGACAGCCCTTGCAGCGTGTTGAGCTGGTCGTTTTGCTTCAAGAATTGAACTCGCTGGGCCCTGACATCCAGGCCTTGAGTGTGGCGTCGAATGGCGTCATCGCCAAACTGATCGAGCAGCAGGCCAGCACCATGCTGAGGCAAGGTCAGCTGGTGATTTGGCTCAACATGGGCTTGATGACCATGCTGCTGGTGGCCGCAACGGCATTGGTGTTCAGGCAAAAGCAGCAAGAAAAAGAGCGCCGGGCTTTAGAAGAGTTGGCCCGTGTTCAACGTGAAGCCAGTGAGCGAGCCGAGGCCGCGAGCTTGGCGAAAAGTCAATTCTTGGCCAACATGAGCCATGAGATTCGCACGCCAATGAATGGTGTGATCGGCATGATTGATCTGGCGGTTGATTTGGCGTCCAACGCAGAGCAACTCGGCTATTTGAAAGTAGGGCAAAGCTCGGCGCAATCGTTGCTGGCCATCCTCAACGAGATTTTGGATTTCTCGAAAATTGAAGCAGGTCAGGTCGACATTGAAAATGTTCCATTTCACTTGCCAACGGTGTTTGGTGAGGCACTCTCCAGTGTGACCCTTCGGGCGGCAAAAAAGGGCCTGACCGTGGTGACCACCTTGCCAGACAACGCGCTGTCCTGGGTCAAAGGGGACCCTGGTCGAATTCGCCAAGTGCTGACCAATCTGTGTGACAACGCCATCAAGTTCACTCAGCATGGGGGATTGACCGTCCATTGCGACTGGGAAATGTCAGGCAGCAAAGCGCTTTACCTGAAGATATCAGTGAGTGACACGGGCATCGGTATTCCGCTGGAAAAGCAGGGTTTGATTTTTGAGGCCTTCAGCCAGGCAGACAGCTCGACCACACGAAATTTCGGTGGAACCGGTCTTGGGCTGACCATTTGCTCGCGTTTGGTCGCCTTGATGGGGGGGCGCCTGACCGTCGAGAGCGAGCCTGGCCGTGGCAGTACTTTTTCTTTCACGGTCAGAGCCGAGCACGCGGAGGCGCCGCCTTGCGCAACACCGGTCAATCAAGCCTTGCCTGTGGCCGAGCATGGCCTGCGTTTGTCGACTGACAACGTGCCCCGCCCATCTGCCAGCCCAGCGTCCGCACCGGTGAACCTGAAGGTGTTGTTGGTCGAGGATCACCCCGTGAATCAGAAGCTGGCCATGACCTTGCTTCGCAAGTGGGGCCACGAAGTGACCTTGGCCGAGGATGGGCAGCAGGCGGTGGCGCTCTTCCCGTCCAAGCAATGGGACGTCGTGTTGATGGACATGCAAATGCCCGTCATGGGCGGCCTGGATGCGACCCGGCACATCCGCGAACTAGAGGTGGCACCGATGAGAACGCCCATCGTTGCCTTGACTGCCAACGCCATGGACTCTGACCGCGAGTCTTGTCGTTTGGCTGGCATGGATGATTTTTTGTCCAAGCCCTTCAGCTCATCGGCACTGCAAACCATGCTGATGACCCATTGCTCCAAAGCCTTGAGCTCCACCACGCCCAACGCAGTGGCTTGACGCCACCCCATACCGACAATTTACCCATGAGTGAACGCAATGATGCGGCAGAGGCGCCGCTGATGCACCGATTGAGTGTGGCCCCCATGATGGATTGGACTGACCGGCACTGCCGTTTCTTCCATCGCCTGTTAACCCAACGTACCTTGCTCTACACCGAGATGGTCACCACAGGGGCATTGATCCATGGTGACGTGGCCCGTCACTTGCGCTTTGATGCCTCTGAGCACCCGGTGGCACTGCAATTGGGGGGGAGTGAGCCTCTTGATTTGGCGCAATGTGCGCGGTTGGGAGAGCAGTGGGGATACGATGAAATCAACCTCAATTGCGGTTGCCCCTCTGAGCGAGTTCAGCGTGGTGCCTTTGGAGCTTGTTTGATGAGAGAGCCATCTTTGGTCGCTGATGGGGTCAAGGCCATGTGCGATGCGGTGCAGATTCCCGTCACCGTGAAACACCGCATCGGGATCGACGCCGATGAGAGTTACGGTTTTGTGCGTGACTTTGTGGGGCAGGTCAGCGATGCGGGTTGTCGGGTGTTCATCGTGCACGCCCGCAATGCGTGGCTCAAAGGTTTATCGCCCAAAGAAAACAGAGAAATCCCACCTTTGCGTTACGACGTGGTGACCCAGTTGAAGCGCGACTTTCCGTCATTGACCATTGCCGTGAATGGC
>CAZHDP010000107.1:0-9101 GCA_964531605.1 uncultured Burkholderiaceae bacterium
AGTGGACCCCATCCTCGATGACACGAAAAAGCTCACGGGCGAGGCCAGCGCGGTGAGTGCCGATGTGCGCACGTCCCTCAGTGCCATGATGAAGAACATGGAGGCCATCTCGGTGCAATTGCGCCGCGTGGGCGACACCGCAACGGCATTGACCGCCAATGCCGACAAAGACCGCGCCAACCTGGTGGCTGACCTGCGCCGGGCACTGGCAGCCGCCACGCAAGCGACCGAATCGGCCAACGCCGCGCTGCAGTCGGTCGACAAAGAATTGCCCGCTTTGCTGGGCAAGGCCCAGCAAAGTGCGAACGACGTCAACCAGATCACCCAGGATGCACGCAGGCTCAGCGGCGCGGCGGTGGTGCAAGTACCTCCCGCTTTGCGGGCGGGGCGCGCTGCTGCGGACGATGCGTCGCAGTTGGTGGACGGCGTCAAGCGTACTTGGCCCTTTTCAACGCTGACGGCGCCAAGCGTGGCGCCAGGCTCCGTGTTGCCTCTGGATGGATTTGAAGGTGAAAAACCATGAAAAATACCGATTTCCCGCAGCAAATAAGCCAATTCTTTGCTATGAAAAGCAGAGCAATTGGTGGGTCCCTGGTGGGGGTGTTGGCCGCCGTGGTGTTGGTCGGTTGTGCTGCAACGCCACCGGGCGGCTCTGCGGGCAGCGCGAATTCCCCATTGCCCGTGCCGCCCGCAGTGCGCTCAGCGCAACAGCTCGAGCAGCAAGCTGGGCAGGCCTTCACGCGCAGTGAGTGGGCTGACGCGTTGGCGGACTACCAAACCGCAGCGGGCATTTACGCCAGCTTGGCCATGACCGATGCGCAACTTCGGGCGCAACTGAGCGTGGCCCGGGTGCAGGCCGAATCTGGGCAGCCCAACCCCGCTCTGCAAACCATCGAGGCTGTGTTGAAGCGCCTTGACGGCGCCCAGGTGCAAGACAGCACACGGGTCATCGCCCATGGTCGTGCCGCTGCGCTGCTGATGGTGGCCGACCCGGCGCGTGCGCAACAACACTGGATGCAAGCCCGACAGCTGTGCGTTGCACCATGCGCGCAACTGGCCTCGCTGTGGGTGCTGCAAGCGCGCATGGCCTTGCAACGCGGTGACGCTGCGGCTGGTTTGACAGCGGCCAATGCGGCCTTGCAAGCCCAACCTTCCACCGTTGAGCGTGCCAATGCCTTGCGCGTCAGGGTGACCGCGGCCTTGCAGTTGCATCGCCTGGAAGGCGCAGAAGCCGATGGCCAAACTGCCTTGCAACTTGACCAAAGCCTGGGTTTGTCGGCCCGGGTGGTGGAGGACCTGCGGGTGCTGGTGGCGGTGTACCGGGCGCAAGGCAATGCCGCGCAGGCGGCGTATCACCAAGCTTTGTTGACCCAGGCAGAAGCTGCCCGCCGAGCCCTGCAAGGGGATGCGACACCAGCGGCAGCCGGCTCGATTTAAGTGGCCAAAGACGCCAAGAACGCCCTCACGATCAACGGCTTGCTGTTGACGCCTGCGCGGGTGCGCTGGCACGCCATGCATGAGCTGTGGCTTTACCGACATTACTGGCGTTTGCCGCACGCTCGACAAGCCATGCGGGCGGAGCGTGACAACGAAATCGCTGAAATGGTGCCCATCGTGCTGTTCACGGCGGTTTTGGCGGCAGTGCTGTTGTTTTTGGTCTTGCCCAGCAATGTGGGGGAGCAGGCCACCGAGGTGTTGACCCGCTTGTGGCCGTGGTGTGTGGTGCACGTGGCCCCTTTGCTCAGCGCGTTGACCCTGGCCTTGCTCAATGCCCCGAGCATCGCCTTGCAGTTGACCGAACATGAAGCAGCGGGTGAGTTCAACGGGCCACCGCCGGACGATGCGCGCACGCGCTCGGCATTGGCGGCTCACCTGTGTGTGCCGTTGGTCATGGCCCATGCCACTGTGTGCATGGTGTGCACGGTGTTATTGATTTCGTTCACGATGGGTTTGGGCCTGCTGGCCGACCTGGTCTGGGCGGTAGGCGATGTTCGTGCGCTGGCCGCGGTAGTGACCGAGGTGTCACCGTTGGCGTGGTTCCAGGCCTTGCTGGAGGCCTGGGTGTTGGGTCTGGTGTGCACGTTGGCGGCCGTGTTGTATGCCTGGCCTGGCACGCAAATCACGCAGCGTGGACTCGATTCGCATCGGCTGGGGTTGCGTGCCATGTTGGTTGCCGCCGTGGCCTGTGTGGTGGCCACGGTGGCTTTCCATTGGATGGCCACCGTGCTGGGCTGGCACGCCTTGGGCTGACCCCCGCTCAGCCCAAGGGGCGCAGCAACTCGGCAACGTCGCTCTCGGTGAACAGCGGTTGCTTGCGGCCTTGCGCGCCGCTGTACATGCTTTCGGCCAATGCGGCTTTGCGCTCTTGCAGCGCCAGGATGCGCTCTTCGATCGTGCCTTGTGCCACCAGTTTGTAGACGAACACTTGGTTTTTTTGACCGATGCGGTGTGCACGGTCGGTGGCCTGGTTTTCCACCGCAGGGTTCCACCAGGGGTCGTAATGGATCACGGTATCGGCTTGCGGCAGGTTGAGGCCCACGCCGCCTGCTTTCAGGCTGATCAGGAACAGGGGCACCGCGCCCGAGGTGAATTGCTCGATCAACTCGTCGCGTTTTTGCGATTGACCGGTGAGCTTGACCCACGGCAGGTTGCGCGCTTTGAGCTCCTGCTCGATCAGCTCCAGCATGCTGGTGAACTGTGAGAACAGCAGCACCTTGCGGCCTTCGGCCAGCATCTCGGGCAGCAACTCCATCAGGTGTTCCAGCTTGGCGGAGTGCTTGATTTGTTTGGCTGAATCCAAGGGCAACAAACGCGGATCGCAGCACACTTGGCGCAGCTTGAGCAGCGCATCCAGGATCTGGATTTGCGAACCCGCCAGGCCACGGTTGTTCAGCGCTTCACGCACTGATTTCTCCGTGGTGAGGCGGATGGTTTCATACAGGTCAGCCTGTTTGCCGCTGAGTTCCACCATCGACACAGACTCGATTTTGTCAGGCAGCTCGGTCGCCACTTCACCCTTGGTCCGGCGCAACATGAACGGTGTGACGCGTTTGCGCAGTTGGTCGAGGCGGTCGGGGTCCCCCTGCTTTTCGATGGGGTTGCGAAACAGTTCTTTGAACCGCCCTTGGCTGCCCAAAAAGCCGGGCATCAGGAAGTGGAACAAGCTCCACAACTCACCCAGGTGGTTTTCCATGGGGGTGCCTGACAGGCACAAGCGGTGCTGGGTGTTCAGCTCGCTCACCACTTGCGCCGCATTGGTCGTGGCGTTTTTGATGTTCTGGGCCTCGTCCAAGACCACCAGGTGCCACGGCTGGTCGAGCCAACGGTCACGGTCGCGTGGCAGCAGCGAGTAAGGTGCAATGACCAGGTCGTGTTTGGCCACTTCGGTCGCGGCATCGTGGCGCTCTTTGCCATGCAGCACCAGCGTGCGCAGTGTAGGCGCAAACCGTTCGGCTTCGCGGCGCCAGTTGCCGAGCAAGCTCACCGGGGCAATGATGAGCGCGGGGTGCGTGAGGCGACCACTTTCTTTTTCGATCAGCACATGGGCCAGGGTTTGCAAGGTCTTGCCCAGGCCCATGTCGTCGGCCAGGATGCCGTTGAGGCCATGTTGACGCAAGAACTGCAGCCAGTTCACGCCATGCTGTTGGTAGGGCCGCAATTGGGCCAGCAGCCCCTGGGGTGCTGGCACCTCAGGCAAGGCTTCAACCCCGCCCAACTGTTTGACCATCTCACGCAGGGCGTCAGCCCCTTTCCAGACCGCACCGTGGCCCAAGGCTGCGCCCATGCGCAACGCTTCAAGACGCGAGAGGCGCAGGCTCTCGCCACTGAAGTCGTTGTCGGTGTCGCTCACCAGGTCCAGCAAAGCCTGCAGCCACGGGCGCAACGGGGCGGTAGGCAGGCGCAAAAAGCGATCATCAGGCTGTTTGACGAACACATAGGCGGGCATGTCTGCCTCGCCACCGATGGTGCGCAATTGACCCAGCAGCTCGGGCAGCCAGGGCAAGATGTTTTGGCGTTTGCCATCGATTTCCATGCCCAACGACAGGTCAAACCAAGGCACAGGCATGCCGTCCACTTGGTCGGCCAGGTCACCCAGCGAGACTTCCAGGCTGTCGGCGCGGCGCACCCAGTCGCTGAGGTCTTCGTCCACCGTGACCGTGAACCCTGCACTGCGCAGCAATGCAAAGTCCTCATCAGCCCAATGCAGCCACTGCTGTTGTGAAGTGTTGCCCAGCAAAGCGTAGCTGCCCGGGCTGGATTCGCGCAGGCCCAGTGCTTCAAGGCGCGCACGCGCGGTCATTTCAGCGTTGAGGTCACGTTGCAACAACCACCGTTGGGGTTGGGCATCGGGTGCGGCATCGGCCGGGCGAGACGACACGATCACTTGCACTTGGTGATGCGGCCAGTGGTGTTTGTGGCCTGCGTAATCAAAATTCAACGCAGCCCGCAGCAGCCCAAGGCTCAGGGCCTCTTTGGCCCCCACGCGCAAGATCTGGATGTGCGCAATGGGCTTGACGCCTTCGAGCAACTCAGGCGGACTCATGGTGGGGGGCAGCGGCAGGCCAGCCAGTCGGCGCAGCAGGGTGGTTTCATGCTGCAAAAACGCCGACTGCGGAATGGCGGGTGCGTTGAGCAACAAGCTCAGGTGCGCCTGGTCGATGCCTGGGGTTTGGGCCAAACCGCATTCTTGGCGCTGCAAGTCCAGGTACAGCGAGGGGGTGTTCACAAACAAGGTCACACCATCGCCCGCACCCGTGATCTGCGGGCGCAACATCCAGCTGGACTCTTTCAGGGCCGCGTTGTCCACTTGCTCCCAATGCCAGTCGATGGTCCGGACCGCACCGAGGCTGATGGGGGTTTCCAGCTTCAGCTCGGCCGTCACTGCGAACAAGCGCCCGGTGCTGGCTGCGATCTCCAGCGCCAGTCGGCCTGCTTGGCCGACGATCACGCCTTCGAAGCTGTAGGCCGACTTCGCCAGCGCGTTGACCAGGCGCAAGGCTTCGAGGTCGGCAGGCGTTGCCTGGTCATGCGCCGGGGTGCCTGGGTAGGGTGGATGACGTGGCAGTTTGGCCTTGGCCCAAGAACCCTTGCGCAGGATGTGCGATGTGGCAAAGCCCAGCACCAACACCTCTTGTTGGTTGAGTCGCTGGCGCTTGAGCAGGTACACGTACTGCTCAGCGGTGTTTACGGTTGCGCTGGCATCCGCTTTGCTGGCGCCCAAGCCTTCTATGTTGTCGAATTGGTCCAGCCACTGACCCACCTTGCCATGTGCCGCCTGCAGTGCCTGCTCTTGGGGGCTCAGGGGTTCGGGGTCGAAAGTGTCGTCGTCGCTCGCATCGTCGTCTTCGGTGGGCAGCACACCTTTGAGTTCGCCCGACTTGTACGCTGCCTTCAGCACGATGGCCACGGTGTGCTTGCAGTTGTTGCCCACATCGCAGCTGCAGTCACCGTCAAAGTAGGTGATCTTTCCCGCGCTGTTGCTCTCGGTCAGGACAGACACCCAATAAGGTTCATTGCCCTCGTTGTCACTGTCCTGGACTTCACCTTCAATGGTCCATTCGCGGCTGCTGGCCGACTGCAGTTGGTATTCCAGCACTTGCTGGTTGCGGTACAGCGTCAGTCCGCGCTGGTAGGTGACAGGCGAGACTTGGGATTCAAGGGACGCGGGATCGAGAAAAAATTTAGCCGAATTCAAAGTGCAAACGAAACGTGAACGCCGGCAAACGCCGGCCAAGTGGGAAACAAAATCGCGGGAGGACACCCCCGCGCGAAGAACCCGATAGCGTAACCGCTATTCAGGCTGTTTCGGTCACGGTTTCAGAATATCGGCGCGGAAATCTTGGGACGAACTTCAAAACAACGGGGGAAGATGTACCACTGCCTGCTGGCCGAGGCTCACCCTAAGACTCGGCATCTCGTGAACCTGCCCAACAGATTACGCAGAGACGTGCACAGGTCTGGGCATCAAAGCGCTGTACAGGGCTCGTAGCACCTGTCCTGCAATACCAATACGATGCGGCCAGCAACGTGGGCCAAATCGAAACAAAAACGGCAGCACCCGCTACAGTCACGACATGCTCAGCCGCCTCATAAGCGCCCCCCTTCGAGCCTGCAACAGCTGGGCCTGCCCGCAGAGCAATACACCTACGACCCGCATGGGCGCCGAATGGCCAAGACGGTGAATGGTCAAACCATGCTGTACTGGTACAACGACCAAGGCTTGATAGCAGAGAGCGAAGCCACGGGGCAGATGACAAAGGCCTACGGCTGGACACCGCACCAAAGCCACAGCACCAGCCCGCTGTGGCAGGCTGACATCAACGGCACAGGGTCACAAGCGAACCTGGGTGACAACAACACCGCGTACCACTTCTTGCACAACGACCACCTGGGCACACCCAAGCTGGTGATCAACCCAAGTGGCCAACCCACTTGGAAAGGCTATTCCCAAGCGTTTGGCAAAACCGCAGTGGACAGCGCGAGCAGCACCACGGTGAACTTAAGGTTCCCGGGGCAATACTTTGATCAAGAGACGGGGCTGCATTACAACTACCAGCGGGATTACATCCCGGAGGTTGGACGGTATGTGCAGCGCGACCCTGTTGGACTGGAGGGGGCTGGAATCCGTTTGCGTATGCGGGGGAACGTCGCACCCTGTCGCTCAACAACCCAGCCGGGATTCGCTCCGGCGGTCGAGTGACATTCTTTTGCGTCGGCAAAAGAATGTCACCAAAGTAAACGCGAATCGTCATCACCAACCCCGCGGCCTCGGCCAGTGATGCCTGGGTGGATGGAGAAAGCTTTGATGGACTATGAGTTAACGGCCCGCATCTGAACATGGGCTCTGGGTCAATGCACGGAAGGAACTTTCATTTCTTTTGTACGCAACGAAAAATGACGCGCCTTCCTCCTTTTGTCTCCAATCACGGGCATTGTTGCCATGAAGTCCGTGATTGCGGACTTGACATTGTTCAGGGTCAATCGCAAAATTGTCTGCAATCACAGACATTACGAGCACAAAGTCCGAGTTTGGAGCCATGAAAAGAGACGAAACACCATTACTTACAGCGCAAAGAATCCAAGAAGCACAGGACCTTGGTCAAAAGCTCGCGCGCTTACGCATGGCCAGACAGATGCGACAGGCAGACGCTGCCCTGCGCTCGGGAATGGCGCGCTCTACAGCAGTGCTCATAGAAAAGGGCGACTTGCGTCGCACCCAGGCGCAAATCCTGCGCTATCTTGAAGCCATCGCACCCGGATTGAGTCTTTTGGAACTGCTGCAGGACGTTGACCCCTCCCTCAAAGCGCTAAGCCTCAGAGAGCGCACGCAGCGCGTGCATGCCTTGAACAAGACTGAGTTGGCCAAGTTGGACTTCTGATGGCAAGCAAACAGTTTGAATTGGCAGTTTTTTCTTGGATACCAGATGCGTTGAAAAGCAGGTTTGTTCCCTCAGGACTGCTGAATCTTTCTGAAGCGGTTGGCGCCAACAACCAAAACCGCGAACTCACGTCGAGTTTCAGATATGGCTTGGGGTACCTCGAACGCGGTGCAGCGTTTGAAGTTGATCCCGTGAGCCTCAGTTTGGCGGACAAGGTTGCGGTAAGAGGTCAACCGCTGTTTCCCGTCAATGGACTTGAAGAGTTTGGCGGTATACGCGATGCCGCCCCAGATGCGTGGGGTCGTCGGGTTATTGAAGCGCAGCTCAAGGTTCCTGCCAATTCGCTTTCAGAAGCACAATACCTTTTGGCCGCTGGCAGCGATCGTGTGGGCGCGTTGGACGTTCGCTCAAACCGCGAAAGCCCTGACTCGCCGTCAGCAAGCGATATGCATTCGTTGGCGTATGTGTTGCAAGCGGCTCATGCCGTTGAGGTGGGCGGCCCCATCCCAGCCAATCTGGAAACCTATCTTGGCTCCGGCCCTTCGGCTGGTGGAGCACGCCCCAAAGCGTCAGTGCGTGATGAGCAAGGCGCATTGTGGCTGGCAAAGTTCCCAGCCAGGGGTGACACATTCGATGTAGCACGAGCTGAGAGCTGCACGCTGGAATTGGCGCGAAGATGCGGTCTCACAGTACCTGAGGTGCGCCATCTGTTGGTTGGAAACAAGCCTGTGATGCTCATTCGCCGTTTCGATCGGTATTGGGCTCCACAGGGAATGCTCCCCGATGAGGGCACAGCATTGCATGACACTCGACCAGGCGAAGATTTGACTGAAGGACGGTTGCCTTACGTCAGCGGTTTGACGCTTGTGGCGTGCTCTGAGTTCGAGTCACGCAACAAGGGCTACGTCGATTTGGCACATGCAATCCGAAGATACATTCATCCTGACCGAATCAAGGCCGATTGCGAGGAGCTGTTTGGCCGGATGGTCTTCAACATGTTTGTCAGCAACGACGATGACCACTTGCGCAATCATGCCTTTGTGCGTGACCCGCGCCTGAGGGATTGGGTTCTCAGCCCGCTGTACGACGTGGTACCTCGTCCTGGGGTCGCATACGAGCGTTTTCTGCACCTTGAGGTCGGCAAAAGAGGCAAGCTCGCAACGCTCGACAATGCGATGAGTTCATTTACAGCATTTACATCATCACGACCGCGCGCCATACAGATCATCAGACGGGTTTGGTCGCAGACGCGTGAATGGATGACAACTTTTGAGCGCCACGGAGCAGACGCTAAGCTTTTAGAGCAAGTTGCTGGAGCGTTCCGCGAACTGGAACACATCGCCAGTCCTGAACTGGTTAAAGAGATTCGAAGCGGCGGTTAGCGATTCAGCGTCCGCTCTTCATAGGATTCTGAAATTTTCAGCGCTTTCATCGGCAAGAGCGCTATTGATTGCTCACACTCAACCCCGCCGAATGCGCTTGCTGATCCGCGTGGTAGCTTGACCGCACCATGGCCCCGACAGCCGCGTGACTGAAGCCCATTTCATAGGCTTTGGCTTCAAACATTTTGAAGGTGTCGGGGTGGACGTAGCGGCGCACGGGCAAGTGGCTGGTGCTGGGGGCCAAGTACTGGCCGATGGTGAGCATGTCGATGTGGTGGTCGCGCATGTCTTGCATGACTTGCAAGATCTCTTCATCGGTTTCGCCCAGACCGACCATGAT
>CAZHDP010000108.1:0-9096 GCA_964531605.1 uncultured Burkholderiaceae bacterium
CAGGGGCATGAACGGGCCCGCAGACAAGGGCAGGGCCGCCTTGTCTTTCTCATGCTGCTGAAACGCCGGCAACCCATCGGCCTGATAGACCCGTTCGGCTTCGTCTGAAAATAGCACAGCATCGCCGTCAAAGGCAATGCGAACTTCGTTGGGGTAGTGGTCTTGCGCTTGCGCCGAATGGGTGGCCACGGTAGCTGCTGGAAAGCCTAGCTTCAGGGCCTCTCTCACGTCGCCAGGCTGTGCCGACAGAAACAAATTGGCCTGCAGCGGCGTCAAGTAGCGGTAGGGCTCGCGACCGCGGGTGAACACCCCTCGCGCCACCTTCAGGTTGTGACGTTCAACCGATTTGAAAACACGCAAGCCAGAGACGGGGTCGTTGCGCGACAGCATGACCACTTCGACGCGCTGTTGCTCATCATCATTGAATGCCAGCAGTTTTTTCACCAAGGAAAACGCCACACCGGGTTTGGCAGGCAGTTCCAAGCGCTCCAGTTGCAATTGCATGTACGCCCGGTCGTCGCTTTGCTCAAAGACCTTGTTTTCTTCTTCCAGGTCGAAAAGCGCACGTGACGAAATGGCCACGACCAATTGGTTGTTCAGGTTGACAGGCATGGGTGGTGAGGGTCAGTCGCGCGAGGTGCGGGGGAGTGAGTCGGGCCCACGGCTGTCGAGCCGGCTGTCTTCCATGCGGGCTTTCGGAGACAGCGCACGGGGCAAATATTTGGGCGCTGGTGGCATCACGATGGTATCGGCGGGCACATCCCGACCGACCACGCAGTTGGCGCCAATCATGACGTCGTTGCCGACGTGTATGCCACCCAATACCCTGGCACCCGCGTAGACCGTGACCCGGTCACCCAACTGAGGGAAGCCCGGCAAATGCCCCGTGCCCATGGTCACTTCATGAAAAATGGTGCAGTCTTCTCCCAACTCGACCCCTGGAGGAAAGTACACGTTGTTGGGGTGAATTAAAAAAAGACCAGGGCCGATGCGCGCGCCACGCTTGCCTGCCCACAAGTGGACGTTGAACAACCAGTAGGGCAGGTGGGCGATACGGTAGAGCACCCACATGGGCAGACGTAACGGGAACGGACGTTGGTCGGCCCATACCCCAAACCGATACACCGCACCGATCCAAAACCCAGGACACTTCCACCATGCGCCCAGTTCTTGGTAGCGCGCAGCATCGCGTCTGAGGTGCTCAAAACTCACTTGCCGCTGCCTTGGGGTGAGGCATTGGCGAGCACTGCCAGCAACGCCCTCGCGGCGCGAGACTGCCCCGCAGCATTGAGGTGCTGACCGTCATCCGAGTAGGACGGCACCAGGGCACTGACCGGTTTGTCTTTCCAGGTCACCCACAGCGGAGTGCCGTCCGTCTGTGTGCTCTCGATGCGGGCGAGGTCAAACACAGGCTCTTTGCCCGCATAGTGTTGACGCACCAGGTTGTTGTAGGCCTCGCGTTGCAGGTTTTCTGGTGCCCCATAGGGGGCTTTGCCCAGCCAGGATTTCAGCATCGCTTTGGGGCCCGTTTGCACGATGGTCAACGGCGCTGTGAAATGGATGATGCGCAGCCCAGGGTGTTTGGTGCGGATGCGCGTCATGGTGGCGGTGTACGCCGAAAACAGGGCCTGCACATCCGTTTGCGTTTGGATGTCCAGGTAGCAAAACTTCAGCATGGCCGTGCTGACCTGGCTGGGTTTGTCTCCCAAAGCTTGTTCGAAGGCCTGAAGCTTCTTCAGCGGCATGCCGTTCTCACCCACATTGTGGTGTGCCCAAGTGGCCGCGGCAACTTGACTCGCCTCGGGTGTTTGAACGATTTTCACGTTCACCGCCGTTTGAGTGGCCAAGGCTTGAACGCCACTGAGCAGGTTTTCCCCCACGGATTGGTGCCCGAAATAGATGGTTTGGGTGGCCACCCGTTGCAAGTCGCTGCGCAGGCTCACCTGGTCGTTGTCAGGTGACCGCTCTGAGGGGCCATTGGGTGAAGCCGCGTGAACCTTGTTGGGCATTCCAAATGCCCAGGCCATGCTCAGGCCTGTGAGGAGTAAGCGTCGGTCCAAAAGTGTTCTCCTGCGGGTCAGAGTTGTTTGCGGGCGATGAAGTCTGCAATCCGCTCGATCGAGTCCAGGTTTTCAGGCAGCATTTCGTGGTCTTCTACCGTCACATTGAACGTGTCTTCAATGAAGCCAATGACCTCCAGCACGCCCGTGGAGTCAATGATGCCACTGTCGAGCAACGACTCACCATTGCCCAGTTTGTCTGGATCGGCCACATAAAAATTGGTGGTGATGAAGGTTCTGACTTGGTCTTGAATCATGGTCTGAGATCTCGTTGTCAATGTTTTGGTGGTTTGATCATGGGTTCAGAGGGCCTCATTGTGCGCGTTTCACGGCTGTGAGGACCCTGACTTCGCCATGCCGATTTTTCACCATCTGAACCAGGTCATAACTTTTCGCACGGTTGAACAACATTTCCAGTTGCCGCTCTTGCCCCAACCCGATTTCAAACATCAGGCTGCCGTGGGGTTTGAGGAAGGCCAGCGCGTCACGGATCACACGTTGGTGGATGGTCAGGCCATACGGCCCACCGTCAAACGCCTCTCGTGGTTCGTGGTCCAGCAGTGTGGCCTTTTCGCCAGCCAGCTTGCCCTGAGAGATGTAGGGCGGATTGCAAACCACCAGGTCAATGGACTGCGCCGTCAAACCAAAGTCGGTGAGGCCGTCAAACAGATCACCTTGACCGACTTGCAAGCGGTGAGCGACACCCGTGTGGGCGGCGTTGCGCCGTGCCAAATCGACGCATCCTGTGGTGAGGTCGCTGGCCCAAACCACAGCGGTGGGGGCATGGTGTGCCAGTGCACAGGCCAGGTTGCCCGAACCGCAGCACATGTCAATGACCCGGGGCGACGCGTTGGGCAACGAGCGCAGCAAGGCCAAAGCCGTCTCGCCCAGCAATTCCGTTTCTTCTCTGGGGATCAGGGCCCCCGGGTCTACCAGCAACGCCATGCCCATGAACGTTGCCCGACCCGTGATGTAGGCCAAGGGTTCGCCGCTGACCCGACGCTGCGCCATGGTCAGCGCCAGCGATGACGGGTCTGGTGGGTTGAGGCGTTCAACGGCTTCGGCTATTTGGACGGCCTCTGCTGCCGCACTGGCCGTGTCTGCTGCAGACAACACCTGGGTGATGTGTGGCAACCATGCGTTCATGACAACCCCGTTTTTTTGATTTTGCCGGTGTCTGTTTTGGGCAAGCTGCTCACCAATTCGATGAATTTGGGCACCATGAAATTCTCAAGTTGGCTTTGGCACATTTTTTGAAGCTGCTTGGCGTCCATCTGTACGCCTTGTTCCAGCACCACAAACGCTTTCACCGCTTGTCCGAGCACGTCGTCAGGCACGCCAATGACCGCCGCTTCCAACACACCGGGTATGTTCATCAACGTGTGCTCGACTTCCTTAGGGGCCACTTTTTCACCCCGCGATTTGATG
This sequence comes from uncultured Burkholderiaceae bacterium, assembly GCA_964531605.1. Classification (GTDB taxonomy): domain Bacteria; phylum Pseudomonadota; class Gammaproteobacteria; order Burkholderiales; family Burkholderiaceae_C; genus Defluviibacillus. The sequence continues at coordinate 3,489 of CAZHDP010000108.1, forward strand.
ACATCGTCCATGCGGCCCACGAAGTAGAGGTAGCCTTCCTCGTCAAGCTTGCAATAGTCTCCGGTGTACAGCACTTGCTCGCCAGGCAGTGGCCCAGGGCGCAACTTTTTGGCTGTGGCTTCTGGCTTCTCCCAGTAGCCCTTCATCACCGTGGCACCACGGATCACAAGCTGGCCGACCACCTCGGGGCCCACTTTTTCGCCTTGTTCGTCGACGATCCACAACTCCGTGTTGGGGATGGCAATGCCCACACTGGTCGGCTTGCGGTGCAGGTCTTCGGGCGGCAAATAGGTGCACCGTTTGCACTCGGTCAAGCCATACATGGAGTAGATGCGTGCTTGGGGGAACAAGTCGGTTAACAACAAGATGTGTTTGACCGGCAGGTTGGCGGCGGTGTTGGTGACGTAGCGTATGCGAGAGAGGTCATGGTCCCGCAGCGATTTGAGTTCCGCCAGAATGGCGAAGATCGTCGGCACCCCTGGAAAGCCCGTCACTCCTTCGGTCACCATGATGTTGAGGATGTGCGCCGGGAAGGCAAAAGACCGCTCCAGCACCAAGCGCGCACTCGCCCTGAAGGCCATGATCATCTGGTACAGCCCGTAGTCGAACGCCAGCGGCAACACGCCCAAGATGACGTCGTCTTCTTGCACGCCGAGGTAGCTGGAAATCGAGGTGGCGGCCGTCAGCATGTTGCGATGGGTCAGCATGACGCCTTTGGGATCACCCGTGGAACCCGAGGTGTATATGATGGCCGCCAAGTCCACGTCAAGGCAGGTTCGGCGAGGCGCCGCGTGGCCATCCTGTGCATCCAGAGCCGCTTGCCACGCGATGCCATGGGGCACGCGCAGCAGGTGTGTCGCGTCTGTGACGCCAGAAATGACCACCGTTCGCAGGTGTTGGCACTGGCTGGCGGGCTGTTCAAACTGACCGTGCAAGTGGTGGTCTGTGATCAGCGCAGTGGGACGACAGTCGTTCAGCAGGTAGTCCAGTTTGTCCCGTTTGGTCAGCGGGTTGACGATGCAGGCAATGGCGTTGGCTTTGAGCGCGGCCCAAAACGACACCACCGTCTCTGCGGTGTTGTCAGCATAGATCACCACCCTGTCGCCACGCGCCACACCTGCCTGGACCAGGTGGTGGGCCAAGGCGTTGGCACGCGCATTGAGTTCGGCGTAGCTCACGCGCTGCTTCATGCACACCAGTGCCACCTTGCCCGGTGCGTGGGCCGCACTGTGTTCCAGATAGTCATGCAGCAAGGGCACGGCCCCATGCAGGGTGGGCTGAGTGTCAGTCGTCAGAGCAGGCATGGGGTCAGGTCCGTGCGTTGGTTTGGTCAATGTCCGTCACCAGCCGCAAGGATGGGGTTAGCGACACCGGGGTATTGATGAACTGTTGGTGCAGCAATTGGGTGGACAGCACACCCACAAAAGCCATGTTGTCTGCGTTCGAAAATTGCCCCTGTGCGCCGCGTTGGCGGCACTTTTGAAACAGTTGATGGGCTGCCTTGACGTCGAACACCTGTGCGTCTTTCAAAGCCGATTCAGAAAACGCCTGGGCCACGTAGTCTGGTGCATCCAGCGTGACAAACGACAACGCATCAGGGGCACGGTACGGTTGTTTTTGTCGGTTCACAATGGCCTGGGGCACCCAGTCTTGGGCCGCCCGTTTCACCACGTGTTTTTCATCCAACACCCGCAGTTTGTAGCTGCTTGGCAGACTCTGGGCCAGTGCCATGACATCAGGGTCGAGAAACGGGAAACGGCCTTCCACCGAGTGGGCAAGCAACATGCGGTCGCCCTGTGAGGACATCAGGTAGCCGCTCAACAAGGTGCTGATTTCGATGTGCTGGTCTTGGGCAAGGGCATCCCAGCGCGCGAAGTCGGCGGGCAGTTGGGCCAAGAAACGGTGGGTCACGCTGGCGGGCTCTGCTGCGGTGATGGCCGCACGCATGTCGGGCGACAGCAAGCGCTGCAGAGCTCCGGTGGTGTGCCAACGCGTGTCGTGCGCGAAACCAGGCGCAGCGTGATGTGTGATGCCTCTGCCAAAGAACTGTTTGGCCATGGCTTGCTGCGAGACAGGTGAGCGTGCCAAATAGGGATACAAACGCTCCAGCAAACGGTGGCGCCACGTTGACGGTGCCTGTCGCCCCCAAAACCGCCGCACCTTGCCTTCGCGAAACAGGTCGTAGCCCGCGAACATTTCGTCAGCGCCCTCGCCGGTCAGTACCACTTTGATGCCTTGAGACTGGGCCAATCGAGACAGCATGAACAGTGGCGCAGGCGCCGTTCTCAACACGGGCCGCTCCGCGTGCCACACCACCTGCGGGAAGACGTTGGCAATGTCCTGGCGAGAGACCACCACCTCATGGTGCGTGCTGCCCAGGCGCTCGACCATCAGGCGTTGAAACGCTGTTTCGTCGTATTCCGCATCGTCAAAGCGCAGCGAAAACGTGTTGAAGTTGTTGCCTGCGAACTGTTGCCCCATCGCCGCCACCAGGGAGCTGTCCAACCCGCCTGACAGGTAGCTGCCCACGGGCACATCGGCACGCGTCATGCGCAAGGCTGTGGCTTGTTGCAACGCGTGTTTGACGGCCGCTGTTGCGTCGTCCAGAGAGCCTTTGAACTGACCTTGGTTCAGCGGCTGTTGAGGGTAGCTCGGCTGATAAAACGCCACATCACTCACGGCGCCATTTGCGGCGTAGGTGCGCACATGCCCTGGCTGCAGTTCATGGATGCCCTGGTACACGCTTTGGGGCGGCACGATGCTCCAGAACGTGAACGTCTGCGCCAAGCCCACCGGATCAAAGGCCCTGGGAAAACTCGGGTTGGCGGCAAAAATGGCTTTGACTTCGCTGGCAAAGTACAACTGGCCGTCATGCACACCGTAGTGCAGTGGGCAGATGCCCACGGGATCGCGTGCCAAGACCAATAGTTCCGTGGCCACGTCCCACAAAGCCACCGCCCACTGTCCGTTGAAGCGCTCAAACGCGGCATGGCCCCAGGTTCGGTACGCTTGAACGATGACTTCGGTGTCGCTGTGGGTTCTGAACTGACAGCCTCGCTGCGTCAACTCAGCACGCAATTCAACGTGGTTGTAAATCTCGCCGTTGAACACGATCCAACAAGCCCCCTCTGGGTCTGCCATGGGTTGCTGGCCACTGTGCAAATCAATGATCGACAACCTGGCATGCGCGAGCCCCGCACGGTTGTCGCGGTACAGGCCAAACTCGTCCGGTCCGCGGTGGTGCAAGGCCGCCGCCATGCGCAGCAAGCGGTCACGCTGTGGTGACGCAGACTGGGCAGACAAAGACACGATGCCAGCGATGCCGCACATGGGGGATCAGACCTCGCCGATCTCTTCCACAAACAAGGGCTTGCTGTGCAGGTACCTCGTTGCCCTGCGTTTGGCCTCGATGTCTTTGTAGACACGCTCCACTTGCGCTGGTGTCAGGCTCAACACCGGTGCCGCCACATCGGACGAGACCCCATGGTTGAAGCCATACAGGCACAAGTCCATGCGGTCATAGGGCAGTGCAAAGTAAAACTCCTCTTGCGTTTGGGGCATCGAGAAGGTGTCGGTGGTCGGTGGCCGTTGCCTGATTTCGGCAGGCACCCTCAAATGTTCCGCCAACTGGTACACCTGTGTTTTGTAGAGGTGAGCGATGGGCTTGAAGTCGGCGCTGCCATCACCTTGTTTGACGAAGAAGCCTTGGTCAAATTCCAGGCGATTGGGGGTGCCCGATACCGCGTAATTCAGCCGATCAGCGTGGTAGTACTCGGTCATCTTGCGCACCCGTTGCTTGAAGTTGGTGGCCGCGACCATTTGCAAGTAGGCGGCCACGGGCAAGCGCACCGTGCTGGTGTCCCCGTTGGGCTGTTGCACCGTCAGGCGGGTGACGTTCAGTCGCTCGCTTTCGAGAATGGACGGCAGCACCAATTTGCACTTCCAACCTGGTCCGTAATCAGGCACCACCGTCTTGATGGCGTCTTCCTGACGTTGGTAGCAGCCCAAACCCTCGAGTGCGGGGGCAATGTCTTCCACCACTGCTTCGATGCCAAGGTGGGTGGCCAACAGGCGCCCCAAGCGCAGGGCATCGTCGCTGCTGTGGTGCTCGGGCATGAACAGGCCCAACACTTTGTCTTTGCCCAAAGCGCGGACACACAGTGCTGCCACCACCGCGCTGTCGATGCCGCCTGAGATGCCCACCACGGCTCCTTTGCGCCGCAAGGTGCCCAACACCTGTTCACGCAAGGTCTGGCTGATCCGCTCAATCTCGGCTGCCGCATCCAGCTTCAAAATCTCTTTGTTGAACATTGGTTGTGTCTCCCTTCCCCTCAGTCAAGGCCGGTGTTTGTCATGGCGCGTGTCATTTGACCCACTGGTTCAGTTGCATGATAGGCAACAACACGGCCAATACGATCAACATCACCACAAGCCCCATGGCCACGATCAACAAAGGTTCCAATACCGTGGCCAATTGCATGGCCCGACGTTGTACTTCGGTGCCCAATTGGGTTGCCGCACGCTGCAACATCACCGGCAGTTGTCCCGTTTGTTCACCCAGCCGGGTGAACATGCTCAGCAAACCGGGGAAACGTTTTTTCTGCGCCAAAGCCGAAGCCAAAGGCGCACCTTCCCGAACCAGTACCAACGCATGCAAAGCGTCGTCTCGCATCGCTTGATTGTTCAAGGTCTCTGCTGCGGCCTGCAGGGCTTTGAGGATGGGTACGCCAGCAGAGGCCAACATGGCCAATGTGCTGGCAAAACGGGCGGCGTTGTAGCCTCGTGCGAGCTTGCCCACCAAAGGCAGACGCAGCCAAGCGGCGTCGAACTTGAGGCGCAAGGCGGGCCTGTTCAAGGCATACCGCCCACCCACCGTGACCGCGATCACCAGCATCAGCATGAGCCAGCCCCATTGCCGCACCAGGCTGCTCAGACCCAGCATCACGGTGGTCAACAAGGGCAAGGCCCGTTTGGACCCTGCAAACACGGTGGCCACTTGGGGCACCACATAGCTCACCAAAAAAACCACGATCACGATCGCGACCAGGGTCACGATGGCCGGGTACAGCGCTGCGCCGACCAGCTTGGCTTTCAAGGCTTGTTGGGCTTCCAGGTCGTCCGCCAAGCGTTCCAAGACCAAACCGAGGTTGCCAGATTGCTCGCCTGCACCGATCACCGCGCAATAGATGTCGCTGAATTCGGTCGGGTGCTGTGCCAGGGCCTTGGCAAAAGGTGCGCCTGCGTTCACTTCTGCACGCAACGCTGCGACCAGGTTGCGTTGCGGTTCTTCGTCTGCTTCGTCAGCCAGTGCAGTCAGTGCGCGCTCCAAGGGCAAACCCGCAGCCACCAAACCCGCAACTTGCCTTGTCCAAACCGCCAATGCGGTCTGACTGAACACCTTGGGCGTCAGCCATCGGCCCCAGGCTGATGGGGCTGATGACCGGTTGGGGTCTTGGCCAGCCCCGTCACCGCCATGCAAGGCCGTGACCGACAACGGGACCAAGCCTTGGTTGCGCAAGGCGGTGCGGGCTGATTTGACGGTGTCCGCATCCCATACGCCTTTGCGCGTCCGTCCTTCCGAGTCCAGGGCTTCAAAGGCGTAGGCGGG
>CAZHDP010000109.1:0-9081 GCA_964531605.1 uncultured Burkholderiaceae bacterium
CGGGTTGTGACTTCGCGCAAGGCTTCCTCTATGCCAAACCCGCATCGGCGGCAGAGTTTGAGCGCAACCTGGCAGCTTTGCGCTGAGCTGTGAGGCGGTTCAGTCCTGGAACGACAGGCGGGCGGCCTTGAAAACCGTTTGCCGCAACCACCGTTGACCTGCCGATCCTTCGGTGCGGCGGTGCCACAAGGCATCGACGTGGATGCTGGGCAGGTCCAGTGGCAACTCGCGTGCCACCAGGGTGTCCGCAATGCCGGTGAGGTCTAAAAAGTGGCGAGGCAACACGGTCAGCAAGTCTGTGTGCCCAACGACCCGTGCGGCTGTGAAAAACTGGTTGACGGTGAGCACGATGCGGCGTTGACGCCCTAGCGCACTCAAGGCTTCATCGACAAAGCCATAGGCTTGCCCTGAAAAGCTCACCAGCAAATGCCTGGCTGCGCAAAAACGGTTCAAACTCAATGGCCCAGAGGACAAGGGGTGGCCTCGGCGCATCACGCAGACGTATTCCCCATCGTAGAGCCGCTCTTGGCGGAAGTTCACCGCTTTGCCGACCTGCGCACGGGCGGTCAGGTCGGCGATCACGGCGGGGAAATAGCCGACGGCCAAGTCCACGGTTTCTGATTCCAGCAAGGGCCGCGGGTCGCGGGTGGTGAGCGGGGCCATGTGGAAGGACACCCCTGGCGCCTCTTTTTCCAGGCTGTCGGCCAAACTGGGGATCAATTCACCAGCTGTCGCGTCGGCCATGGCGATCACAAAGGTGTCGGTGGCTTTGGACAGGTCGAACTCACGCGGTGCCAGCGATTGTTGCAACTGGTCCAGGGCCGCTCGCACCTCTGGCCAAATCAACAGAGCCCGGGGCGTGGGTTCGATGCCCTGTCCTTGGCGTTGCACCAAATCATCGCCCAGGGCCTCACGCAGGCGGCGCATGGCATTGCTGACGGCGGGTTGTGTCAGCGACAGGTTGTGCGCCGCTCGGGTCAGGCTGCGTTCGGAGATGACTTCATCAAATACCCGCAGCAGGTTCAGGTCCAGCGTGCGGAAGTTGAGCGAGGGCGCGGCTTGAGAGCCGTTCGCAGAGGACGTGGGCATGGGGCGGTTTATACATCACTGGTATGAATGATATTCATCATAAAACTAAATTTGATAAATACAAGGGAAAACCCTAAGATTCAACCCGTGCTTGGGAATTGCCTCAAGCCGTTTGAAAGGAAACACCATGACCAGCTTCGTTCACACTGAATATGCTACGGAACACCCCGGCGTAGTTCGCGCCGAACAAGCCGTGGCGTCCATTCGCTACGCATTGCATCAATTTTCCGGCTCCCGTGCCACCGCCAGCGTGTTGCTCGCGGCTGTGGTGTCGGCCTTGGTCGTCACGGCCAACCAAGTGATCGACACTTGGACCGATGGCCATTTGATGGCCGCCTGGATCGTGTTGTGGACGGTGGCCTTCACCGCCAGCGCCTTGTTGACCTCACCTTTGCGTGTTGCCGTGAACAGCCTGCGCGCAGCGGGCACCCGTTGGGCCGCAGCCCGTCGCGCAGCAGCAGCGGACGAAAAGCTCTGGAAGTTGGCGTTGACCGATGCTCGGGTGATGTCTGAGATCAGCCGTGCCATGTCCAGCGACGTGCTGGATGACGTTCGCGCTTACCGCTGAGCACTGACGCCGAGTTCGGCGACATCCCAACAAAAAAGCCGTGGCATGCCACGGCTTTTTTTGTATCTTCACTGGCACCAGAGACTGACCCTGGTGCCTTGAACTGTCTCAGATCGCAGCCAGACGGGCTTGCAGCTTGTCTTTGTTGGCCTTGAGTTCAGCAGGCAGGTGGTAAGCCAGCTGCGTGAACAATTCTTCATGCAGTTTGAGCTCGTCTACCCAAGCGGCCTTGTCGATGCTGGTGACGGTGTTGAACTGTTCGGCCGTGAAATCCAGGCCTGTCCAGTTCAGTTCGCCATAGGTGGGGCTGACACCCATCAGGTGTTCGGTACCGGTCGCTTTGCCCTCGATGCGGTCAATCATCCACTTCAGCACGCGCATGTTCTCGCCGTAGCCGGGCCAGACGAACTTGCCGTCGTCACCTTTACGGAACCAGTTGGTCGTGTAAATCTTGGGCAACTTGGCGCCGGTCTTGGCCAGCTTGTCGCCCATGTTGAGCCAGTGCTGGAAGTAGTCGGCCATGTTGTAACCGGTGAAGGGCAGCATCGCGAAGGGGTCGCGGCGCACCACGCCTTGTTGGCCAGCGGCAGCGGCCGTGGTCTCGGAGCCCATCGTGGCCGCCATGTACACGCCTTCCACCCAGTCACGGGCTTCGGTGACCAAAGGCACGGTTGTCGAGCGGCGGCCACCGAAGATGAACGCGTCAATGGCCACGCCCTTGGGATCGTCCCACGCACTGTCCAACGCAGGGTTGTTGATGGCGGACACGGTGAAACGGGCGTTCGGATGCGCTGCCTTGGCACCGGTTTCCTTGGCCAGGGCTGGGGTCCACTCCTTGCCTTGCCAGTCGATGCAGTGCGCAGGGGCGTCGCCCATGCCTTCCCACCACACGTCGCCGTCATCGGTCAGGGCCACGTTCGTGAAGATCACGTCCTTGTCCAAACTGGCCATGCAGTTAGGGTTGGTCAAGGTGTTGGTGCCTGGGGCCACGCCAAAGTAACCGGCTTCCGGGTTGATGGCGAACAACTTGCCGTCCGCGCTGGGCTTGATCCAGGCGATGTCGTCGCCAATGGTGGTGACTTTCCAGCCGTCAAAACCAGCAGGCGGGATCAGCATGGCGAAGTTGGTCTTGCCGCAGGCACTGGGGAAGGCGGCTGCCACGTGGTACTTTTTGCCTTCAGGGTTGGTCACACCAAGGATCAGCATGTGCTCGGCCAGCCAACCTTGGTCGCGGCCCATGTTCGATGCGATGCGCAAGGCGAAGCATTTCTTACCGAGCAGCGCGTTGCCACCGTAGCCTGAGCCGTAGGACCAGATCTCACGGGTTTCAGGGTAGTGCACGATGTACTTGGTCTTGTTGCAAGGCCAGGTCACGTCTTGTTGGCCAGCCGCCAGCGGCGCGCCCACCGTGTGCACGCAAGGCACAAACTCACCGTCCATGCCCAACACGTCGAACACCGCTTTGCCCATGCGGGTCATGATCTTCATGTTGACGGCAACATAAGCGCTGTCAGACAACTCAATGCCAATGTGGGCGATCGGGGAGCCCAACGGGCCCATGCTGAAAGGCACCACGTACATGGTGCGGCCACGCATGCAGCCATCGAACAAGGCGGGGCTGTCTGGCGCGCCTTGTTGCAACAGGGTGCGCATCTCGGCGGGTGCCATCCAGTTGTTGGTGGGGCCGGCATCTTCCTTCTTGGCGCTGCAGATGAAGGTGCGGTCTTCCACGCGCGCCACATCGGTGGGGTCAGAGCAGGCCAGGAAAGAGTTGGGGCGCTTGGCTTCGTTCAGCTTTTTGAAGGTTCCAGCGTCGACCAGCTGCTGGCACAGGCGTTGGTACTCGGCCTGGGAGCCATCACACCAGTACACCGAGTCTGGTTTGCACAAGGCCACCATGTCGGCCACCCAGGCGATCAGCTTGGCGTTTTTGACGTGGCTGGGTGTGTTCAAGTTGAGACCCTTCATCGCGGGTGAGTTCATGCTGCTAGCTCCTAAGTTGAAAACCGTCTTTTGAAAGCCGCAGGCGAAGCGCAACACATGGCTTTGAAAAAACGTCTTCTACTCAGTCGGCTCTGGAGGTGCGGGATGAGCACGTTGAACGGCAGCGGGTGGCCACGGTCCCGGGGTCGGCTGGGATGTCAATTTTATGAAAGCGGCTGACAGTTACCGGACGGTTACGGCCTAAATTCATGCAAAAAAAGCATGACGTTATGCCTAGCGCAAAATACAGACCCGTGCGCCAGACGTGAAAAACCCGCCGACACGCCAAGCGTGGGGCGGGTTAAGCGGTGAGCTTCGGAGGATCAGGCCATGAACACGGCAATGAACGCCAACAACAGCATCATCACGGCGCCGACCAAGGGCAGCACAACGGGGATGGCAGGGACGATGCTTTCCACGGGATCGACTTCACCGGTGGAGTGGTTGGTAGGTGCAGACATGGTGTTCCTTAGGTTGACGCTGAGTTGTCGGCATTTTATCCGTACTCTGAGCGCACGACAGGTGTGGCGCAATTCACACAAATTAAAGGTGAGGCCAAGTTGGCTGGTATTCCCTGCGACGTCGGACTGCGTTATGGTGACAACACCCATGCACAGCATGGTTGCCGTTGCTAGCCCCTTGCTCCGGAGGTGATGATGGTCAAACTGGTTCACAAACTGTCTTCTGCACAAACCTTGGTGTCTCCTGGCTTGGCAGAAGCGCCCGTGTTGGACCTGATGTGCTCCCATTTCGTGCTGACCCTGGCGACCAAACAAGGGGCTAAGTTCAATGTTCGGCGTGATTTCAATGGCCTGCTGTCGTTGACAGGCAAGCATTTGGTGTGGCCTGCACCGGCGATGCAGCGTTTGCGAGAGTTCCTGGGGCGGCGGTGCAAAGACAACGAGTTTTGGCGTGGCCACGAGAGCCTGACCATGCCGGAGTTCATGGACCGCCATGGTCTGTGGCGCGGACCGTACGAGGAAGGCACGCTGTTTTTTTACCTCGACGAGTACGCCAAAGACCAACCCAAAGACCTCTTATCGGTGTTGGCTGCCACAGTCGAATGGCTGGCCCTGGCCCTCAAAAAGCAAAGCACCTTGGTCGAAAAGAACATCGACGCCCTCTCTGGTTTGCTGCAACTCAACCGTGCTGAACGCGCCTTGTTGCTGTACGGCACGCTGGCGCGTTACCAGCGTGACCTGCGCAGCCTGTTGGTGGAGTTCAAGGTCAAAAACGCACCCGAAGCCTACGCTGCCATTGCAGAGGTGGCCGGCGTCAAACCCGTGGAAGTCGCCGACGCTTTGCGAGGCGGCTCTCGCTTGGAGCGCATCGGGTTGGTGGAAAACCTGATTTCAGAGCACAACATCACCGACCTGGGCGATTTGATGAAGGTCAGTGAGAAGCTGCCGACCGTGCTGATGCGGGAATACCGCGACAAGTCCGAGTTGATGGCGGTGTTCACCCGCCCTTCGACCAAAACCCGACTCAAGGCCGATGACTTTGCCTATGTGCGTGACGATGTTCAGATCCTGTGTACGCTGGTCCGCAATGCCGTGGCGCGTAAAGAGACGGGGGTGAACATCTTGCTCTATGGCCCGCCGGGCACGGGCAAAACGGCGCTGGCCAAGGTGGTGGCACAGGCTGCGGGTTTGGAGTTGTTCGAAGTGGAGTATGCCGACCGCGACGGCAATTCACTGAGTGGCCGTGACCGTTACCGGTCCTTGCAGATTGCGCAGGTGTTTCTCAAAGGCAGTCGAGATGCTGCGTTGTTGTTTGATGAAGTCGAAGACGTGTTTCCGCCCATCAGCAACGAGGCGGCCCAACTGATGGCACGTGCCGAGCAGGTGGCCGCACCGAACAGCAGAAGTGTGAGTGGCAAAGCTTGGGTCAACCAGATCCTTGAAACCAATGCCGTGCCCACGCTGTGGGTGACCAACCGCATCGAACAAATCGATCCGGCCTTTCGCCGTCGCTTTGCTTATCACCTCGAACTGAAGTCCCCACCGCCGGGTGCGCGCGAAGGCTTGATCCGCAACACCTTGGCAGGCGTGGCCGTGAGCGACACGTTTGTCGCCAAACTGACCGAACGCAAAGGCCTGACGCCCGCGCAGATCCGTACGGCGGTCAAGTTTGCAGCGCTCACGCAGGAACTGGCGCCGGCGCGGGTGGGCCGCACAGCCCAGGCTCGGGCTGTGGCGACCCGGCGCACGAGCGAGATGGAGGCCTTGATCGAGCGGCAATTGAAGCACGCCGACCTCGCGTTGGGCAACCGAGATGAGGCCGCGGCGCGCCACTCGGTCACCACTTATGACCTCGACATGCTCAATGTGGAGACCCGGTTTGACATTCCCCGCATCGTCCAGGCACTCAAAGCACGGGGTCATGGCACCTTGTGCTTTTACGGTGCGCCAGGCACCGGCAAAACGGCTTTGGCTGAATACATTGCCAAAAGCCTGAACCAACCCTTGATCGTCAAACAAGCGAGCGACCTGATGAGCAAGTTCGTTGGCGAGACGGAGCAAAACATGGCGGCCATGTTTCGGGATGCCGAGGCCGAAAAGGCGGTGTTGCTGCTGGACGAGGCCGACAGCTTTTTGCAAGACCGGCGAGGTGCGCAGCGCAGCTATGAAGTCACTGAAGTGAACGAGATGCTGCAGGGCATGGAACGCTTCAAAGGCATTTTTGTGTGTACCACCAACCTGCTTGACCGCCTGGACCAGGCGGCGCTGCGGCGTTTCACGTTCAAGATCAAGTTCCAGCCCTTGACCGCTGCGCAGCGTGAGAGGATGTTCACCGCAGAGGCACTGGCGGGTGATGCCTCTCAATTGACCCCTGCGCTGCAGGCGGCCTTGGCCAAGCTGGACCAACTGTGCCCTGGCGATTTCGCGGCAGTGAAGCGCCAAGTGGAAATCCTGGCCACAGCGTTCACTGCAGACGAGTTTTTAGAGCAATTGCAGGCAGAGCACCGCATCAAACCCGAGGTACGCGAAGCCCGGGGCATGGGCTTTGTCCACTGAGTTCCCAGGGCTCATTTGTTCAGGCGTGGCGCAGTCGCCAACAACTTGGCCAACTCGCCTTTCCAGAGTTTGGCTTGCGCCGTGGTGCCGTGCCCTGCGGTGTTTTCACTGGCCGGTACCAACAGCACGCTGCCGTTCGGTACACGTTTGATTTCGCGCTCCATCACGCCCAGTTCTGGCGGGTTGCGTTCATCGTCCGCTGAGTTGATGGCCATCAAGGTGGCTTTGATTTCCCCAAGACCTGGCGACGGGTTGTAGTCGCGCGACGAGTCCCACTGGTACAGCAAGTTGTTGGCGTCAGCCGTGAACGGCGCATTCAATCGGCTGTCGAGCAAATTGTCTGCTGCTTCGCGGGTAGGCGCTGCCTTGAACAAGGCCTGGTTGCCGCCATTGGTGCCAAAGTTGTAAAACACGGAGGCAAACTGCGCGCTGGGGGGTTGTTGCGTGTAGTTGCCGTTCATCCAGGCGGGGTCTTTGCGGATCGAGTCCGTGATCAGGCGGCGCATGATCCAGTTGCGGCCCGACATCTCAGTGGGCATGGAGGCCATGGGCACGGCAATGTCCATCGCATTGGGGTACTTGCTGGCCCAAATCCAGGTTTGCATGCCGCCCATGGAGTTGCCAATCACCAATCGCAGGTGTTGGATGCCGAGGTGTTCCTTGACGAGCCGATACTGGGCATCCACCATGTCGTCATAGTTGTACTTGGGGAATTTGGCGCGCAAGCCGTCAGACGGTTTGGTGGATTTCCCGGTACCGATCGCGTCTGGCAGGATGATGTAGTAGCGGCTGGCGTCGAGGGGTTGGCCAGCGCCAAACAATTCGCCCGCAAATGCGGGATTCAGCATCCCGGTGCCTGAGCCCGCCGTGCCATGCAACACCAGCACCGGCTCACCCGTGGGTGCACCCACTGTGGCGTAGTTCAGGCGCAGCTCTGGCAGGACTTCACCCGTGTGGAAACGAAAGTCTTTGACGGTCCAGCTGCCCTCTTGGGCGGCGGGGAAATCAGCGCCCGAGGCACTCAGGGCAGAGGCGGTCAAGGTCATGGTGATCAAGGTGTGGCGAAGCAATGAACAGGCGGTCATGGGAGTCTCCTGAGATGCACTGTACGGGGCAGTTCACGGGTGGGTCAAGGCCCGCCTGTCACTCACATGCCGTGCGCTCAGGTTTGGCATACGCGCAAGACCTCAGCGCCGTAGGCTTCGAGCTTTTTCGCACCCAGGCCGCTGATGCCCTGCAAATCCACCAGGGTTTGCGGGGCCAGCGCAGCAATGGCAGCCAGGGTGGCGTCGTGGAAAATCACGTAGGCGGGCAGGTTATGTTCGCGCGCCACTTCAGCACGCCAAGCTTTGAGCGCCGTGTAGCGTGATTGCCCAGCATCGTCCAAGGTGGCCGCCAGTGCGGCGGCAGCCGGTTTGCCGGATTTGTCCCCGGCCCGGCCTCGCGTTGGCTTTTTGTCGGCTGGACTGGAGATCGATTCACGCAGCATCAAAGGGACCTCGCCCTTGAGTACAGCGCGTGAGCCCTCGGTCAGCTGCAGCGTGTTGTACGCCTCGGGGTCGACCGCGACCGCGCTGATGGCGATGAGTTGGCGCAGCACACCTCGCAGTTGGGCCTCGCTGTACTGCGCACCCAAGCCAAACGTGCTCACCGTGTCATGGCCGAACTGCGCCACTTTGTCGGTGCGCTTGCCGCGCAGGATGTCCATGATGTGACCGGCACCAAAGCTGATGCCGCTGACTTGCTGCACGCGGTAAATGGTGGACAGCAGCTTGCGTGCCGCTTCGGTGCCATCCCAGACCTTGGGTGGGTGCAAACAGTTGTCGCAGTTGTTGCAAGGCGCAGAGGTTTCCCCGAAATACGCGAGCAAGCGCACCCGTCGGCAGTCGCTGGCTTCGGCCAAACCCAGCAAGGCGTCGAGCTTGCCCCGCATCACTTGTTTGAAATCTTCCCCTGCTGGGCTCTCGTCAATCATGCGGCGCTGGTTCACCACGTCTTGCAAGCCATAGGCCATCCACGCGTTCGCAGTGGCACCATCGCGTCCGGCACGGCCCGTTTCTTGGTAGTAGCCCTCGATGTTCTTGGGCATGTCGAGATGGGCGACAAAGCGCACATCAGGCTTGTCGATGCCCATGCCAAAAGCGATGGTGGCCACCATCACGATGCCGTCTTCCCGCAAGAAGCGGTTTTGGTTGTTTTGCCTGACTTTTTGGTCCAGGCCCGCGTGGTAGGGCAGAGCGTTCAGACCTTGGTCACACAGCATTTGGGCAACGTCTTCCACCCGTTTGCGGGACTGGCAATAGACGATGCCTGCATCGCCCTCGTGCTCACGCTCAATGAAGCGCAGCAGTTGCTGGGTGGCCTCTTTTTTCTCGACGATGGTGTAGCGGATGTTGGGCCGGTCGAAGCTGCTGACAAACTGTT
>CAZHDP010000110.1:0-9049 GCA_964531605.1 uncultured Burkholderiaceae bacterium
GAAGAGACCCTGATCCCCCTGGAGGGCGTGTTTGTGCAGATTGGCTTGGTGCCCAACACCGAGTTCCTGCGTGGCACGGTGGAGCTGTCCAAATTCGGCGAAATCGTGATTGACGCCAAAGGCCACACCAATGTGCCGGGCGTGTTTGCAGCAGGCGACTGCACCACGGTGCCCTACAAGCAAATCGTGATTGCCGCAGGAGCAGGGTCAACAGCAGCACTGAGCGCGTTTGACCATCTGATCCGGCATTGATGGTTGCCGAGGGGGCGTAGCTTCAGGTGCCGGGCGATGCGGTGGCTCGCTCCAGCATCGCCCCCATTTTTTGGTGGATCAGGTTGACCGCTTTGAGGGGTCGCAGCATGACTTTGAAGTCGTCAATCTGACCGGCCTCGTTGCAGTGGATCATGTCGATGCCATTGATGCGGATGCCGTCGATCTCCAGCGTGAATTCCAGCACCGCATCATGGTCACCCACCACCTCGCGCACATAGCTGAACGTGTCATTGCCAAAGACGTGGAAGGCGGCGTACAGGTACTTGTAGGTGATGGGTTTGCCCACTTGCGGCGTGTGCACCACGGGTGAGTGAAACACGGCGTCGTCGGCCAACAGCGCTTTCAGGCCTTGGGGGTCTTTCGCCTTCATGACCCGGTGCCAGGTGTCCAGCGTTTGAACGATGGGACGATGGGCGTGCGCCTCGATCGGGGAATGTGCTGTTGCGTTCATTGGGTCTCCTTGTCCTGGGTGTTGGTTTGAAAATGGCTCAGCGCGTCACCCAGCCGCCGCACACCGGGAAGGCTTGGCCCACAAAGCAATTGGCCGCATCGCTGCACAGGTAGGCCGCGAATTCGGCGTCCTCCAGGGCGCCCACCAACCGTCCCAGAGGCACCTCGCGCTTGAGGCGCTCCTGGAATTTGGGGTTCGCCTCCATGCTAGGCGGAAAGTAGGTCGGGTTTTCCACAAAGTTTTGAGCGATGAGGTTCACCTGCACGTTGAACGGGGCCACCTCCACGCCTACGGCCTGCACGAACGACAGTTGCGCGCCCCGTGCGGCGCTGTAGGTGGAAGACCGCTTCATGCCTTTGAGGGCAGACGCACTGCCCATGACCAAAATTTTGCCCGAGCGGCGCGCGGTCATCGCAGGCAAGGCTGCCCGACACAAGCGCGGCAGTGGGTGCACCAAGGCATCAAAAGTATCGCGCCACTCGTCTTCGGTGACCTCGGTCACCAACGTAGAGGGTGCAGGCACGGCCAGGTTGGCGATCAGCACGTCGATGTGCCCGGCAGATTGCACCACGGCAGCGGCGGCCTCAGGGGCGCGCAGCACCTCGGTGTTGACGATCACCGTGGCACCGTGGGCCGCCAGCACTTCGCACAGCATCGGCCCCATGAAATCATCGGCCTGTGTCACCAGGATGCGCTTGCCCAGCAAGCTCCGCAGCGCAGTGTTGGATGCAGCAATGGGCGCAGGAGCAGCGTCAGTCATGTCAACCTTTCAGTGCCTGGTAAACCAGTTGTTTGAACTCGAACGAATACGGGTGCCAAAACCCCATTTGGCGCTGCGTCATCGCCACCGCCGCCGTGTTGTTGCGTGGCGAAATCCACCAGTGGGTGCCCGCGATACCGCCCCATTGGAACTCGTCGGTTGACGTGGCGGGGTCGAGTGAAGACGGGGTGAGCGTCACTGCGCCTGCCAGTCCAAAGCCTTTGCCCGGGATCTCGCCCAATCGCGCAAACCGGATGTTCACGCCGCTGGGCAACTGGTTGCGCATCATCTCGGCGATGGTGTCTGGGCGCAGCAAGGTGTCCCCATCGGGCAGCAGGCTGCGCATCAGGGTCACCATGTCGCCCAAGGTCGACACCAACCCGCCCCCGCCACTGAGTTTGGGAAAGCGCTGTTGGTACGCGCCGGGGTAGGGCCAGGTGTCCACCGGGGTGAGGCCGGGCACCATCGGGTTGAGCAGATCAGCACCAGCGTAGTAAGCGGCAAGACGCGGACGCTTGTCCGCAGGCAACACGAAGCCGGTGTCCACCATGCCCAGCTTGTCAAAGATGCGGGTTTGCACAAACTCGTCCAGGCGCTGCCCAGACAACAACTCCACCAAATAGCCCAGCACATCCGTGGCCACCGAGTATTCCCAAGATGTACCGGGATGGAACAGCAAGGGCAGGCCCGCCAGGGTATCCACCATCTGCGTCAGGGTGTAACCAGGGTGCAGCACATTGCCAGCGTTGTAGGCATTGAAGAGCAAGGTCCCCGGGTCCAGCAAACCGTAACTCAACCCAGCGCTGTGGCTGAGCAGGTGCCGCACGGTGATCGAACGGTGCGCGGGCTCGGTGTCATCCAACGACGTGGCACCCGGCTTCAGCACCCGCCGCTGCCCCAGTTGCGGGATGTAGCGCTCGATCGGGTCATCCAAAGCCACGCGCCCTTCTTCCATCAGCAGCAGCACAGCACACGAAGTGACCAGTTTGGTGTTCGACGCCACCCGAAAGATGTGGTCTGTGCGCAGCGGCTCTTGCTGTTCTTTGTTGGCCCAGCCCACACAGTCAACGCCGACCACATCGCGCCCCCGCAACACAGCGTAGGACACGCCGGACAAGATGTTGCGGTCCACATGGCGCTGCAAGGCTGCGCTGACAGGGGTGAAGTCGTGCCGCGTGGGCGTCACGCTCAAGGGATTAAGAGGGCTCAGGGGGCTCACGCAAGTCTCCGGTTTCGTTGTGGCTCGGTTTTATCAGATTTCCCGGTTAAACTCTGTCGCGCAACAGGAGAGTGTTTTCACACGCTGAAAACCACCGAAGGCCGAACGCTCAGGTATCCAGGACTGCTGCAAATTGATTCTGTTGGAGAGCGACTGCCGCCCTGTGCCGCGCAGTCCGCCGAAGGGGCAAGCCGAAACTTCTTTGTGAAGCGGTGAATCTCTCAGGTATCCAGGACAACAGGGTTCCCCAGCGCAACACACGGACGTGTTGTGCTGTCAATTCAGGAGCCCATTTTGTCCACTGATGCTTCCCCTGCCGATCTTCACGTCACGCCACTGCACGCCTTGCACCTTGAACTGGGCGCACGCATGGTGCCTTTTGCGGGCTACAGCATGCCCGTGCAATACCCTGCTGGCCTGATGGCCGAGCACAAATGGTGCCGCGACCAAGCGGGCCTGTTTGACGTGTCCCACATGGGCCAGTTGCGCTTGGTGGGGGCCGACGCGGCGGCGGCGTTTGAAACCCTGATGCCGGTGGATGTGATCGACCTGCCCGTGGGCAAGCAGCGCTACGGGCTGCTGCTGAACAACGACGGCGGCATCATCGATGACCTGATGTTTTTCAATCGCGGTGAAGACATCTTCGTCATCGTCAACGGAGCGTGCAAGGCGGGCGACATCGCGCACATGCAGGCCCAAATTGGCCACCGCTGCGAGGTCATCCCGATGTCCGAGCGTGCACTGCTTGCCTTGCAGGGCCCCAAAGCGGTAGACGCCTTGTCGCGATTGGCGCCGGGTGTTGAACAGCTGGTGTTCATGACCGGCGGGCACTTCGATGTGGCGGGCATCCCCTGCTTCGTGACCCGCAGTGGCTACACCGGTGAAGACGGTTTTGAAATCTCGGTGCTCGATGCCCAAGCCGATGCGCTGGCACGTGCACTTCTGGCCCAAGCCGAAGTCAAACCCATCGGTCTGGGTGCGCGCAACTCGCTGCGGCTCGAAGCCGGTCTGTGCCTGTATGGGCAAGACCTGGACACCACCACCACACCTGTCGAGGCGGGACTCAATTGGGCCCTGCAAAAGGTCCGCCGCAGCGGTGGCGCGCGCCCGGGCGGCTTCCCTGGCGCTACAAAAATACTAGCGCAACTTGAGGCCAATGCTGCCGAAACGGGTGTTTTGAACCGCAAACGTGTGGGCCTGATCGCCTTGGACCGCGTGCCCGTGCGTGAGCACACCGAATTGCAAGACGCCAACGGCCAACGCGTGGGTGAAGTGTGCAGCGGCTTGCTCGGCCCCACCATCGACAAACCCATCGCGATGGCCTACGTGCGGGCCGATTGCGCCGCCCTGGGAACCCCTTTGAATGCCATCGTGCGCGGCAAGCCCGTGGCGATGCAAGTGGTACCCATTCCCTTTGTGCCCACACGCTACCATCGGGGCTGAGGTGGCCTCTGATCGGCTCACGTGACTGCTCTTGGCGGACGGTCATGGCGCAGCGCTCTGCGGCCACCCTGATCCGCTTTTTTTCAAGCACCCCACCCTTTCATTTTCAACCTTCACCAGGAACCATCATGACCACCAAATACACCGAAGAACACGAATGGATCACCCAGGGCGCCGCTGACGCCACCGTTGGCATCACCGTGCATGCGCAAGATGCGCTGGGCGATGTGGTGTTTGTGGACTTGCCCGAAGTCGGCAAAACCTACCAAAAAGGTGACGTGGCCGGCGTGGTTGAGTCGGTCAAAGCCGCAGCCGACGTCTACATGCCCTTGACCGGCGAAGTTACCGAAGTGAACGAAGCCCTGCGCGCCGACCCGGCCTTGGCCAACAGCGCCCCACTGGACGCAGGCTGGTTTTTCAAAATGAAGATCGCCAACCCGGCCGATTTCGACGCCCTGATGGACGCCCCCGCTTACGACGCCTTCACCAAAGCCTGACCAGACTGCACCATGTCGATGCCATCCGCCAACACCAACCCCGCCCTCACACCCCATGCCGTGCCGCTGAACGCGCTGGAAAACCCCAGCGAGTTCATTGCCCGACACATCGGCATCAGCCCCGACGACGAGGCCATGATGCTCAAGACGGTGGGCAGCACGTCACGCGACGAGCTGATCGCGGGCATCGTGCCCCGCTCGATTGCGCGCAGCACGGCCATGCAACTGCCTGCGCCGGTCACCGAGGCTGCTGCATTGGCTGAGCTCAAGGCGATGGCATCGCAAAACCAACAGTTCACCAGCCACATCGGCCAAGGCTATTACGGCACGCACACCCCCGGCGTGATCCTGCGCAACATCTTGGAGAACCCCGCCTGGTACACGGCCTACACGCCGTACCAAGCCGAGATCAGCCAGGGGCGCATGGAGGCGCTGGTCAACTTTCAGACCATGGTGTGCGACCTGACCGGCATGCCCATCGCCAATGCATCGATGTTGGATGAGGCCACCGCGGCGGCTGAGGCCATGACCCTGGCCAAGCGCAGCGTCAAGAGCAAAAGCAACACCTTCATCGTGGCGGGCAATTGCCACGCACAGACGATCGAAGTGATCCAGACCCGCGCGCTGCCGCTGGGTCTGACAGTGAAAGTGGCCCAGTCCGCCGCCGAATGGACCGCATTGCTGGCCACCGGCGACTTTTTTGCCGTGCTGGTGCAGTACCCCAGCACCAGTGGCTCGGTCGAAGACTTCAGCGCCGACGTGGCCACAGTGCATCAGCAGCAAGCCGCGTTCATCGTGGCCGCAGACCTGCTGGCACTCACCTTGATCACCCCGCCGGGTGAATTTGATGCCGACATCGTACTGGGCACCACCCAGCGCTTTGGCATGCCCATGGGCGCGGGCGGTCCCCACGCCGCTTACCTGGCTTGCCGTGACGAATTCAAACGCTCACTGCCCGGCCGTTTGGTCGGGGTGAGCGTGGACGTGCACGGCAACCCGGCTTACCGCCTCGCCTTGCAAACCCGCGAGCAGCACATCCGCCGCGAAAAAGCCACGTCCAACATCTGCACCGCACAGGTGTTGCCTGCCGTGGTGGCCAGCATGTACGCGGTGTACCACGGGCCGCAGGGCCTGACACGCATCGCCAACCGGGTGGCCAGTTACACGGCCGTGTTGGCCGCAGGACTGGCGCAATTGGGCTACCAGCGCACGCATGCGAACGCCTTTGACACCATCAGCTTCAAAACCGATGGCGCTACACAATCAATAGCATCAAAAGCCCGCCAAATGGGTCGGAATTTGCGGGTGGCGTGGCAAGATTACATCAGCATTTCGCTGGACGAGACCACGACACGCGACGACATCGTGGCACTGTGGACGATCTTCGCCAAGGATGGCCAGGCGCTGCCCAGCTTCGAAGGTTTTGAAAAAGGCATCGAGCCACTGATCCCCGCCGAACTGCGGCGCAGCAGTGCCTTCCTGACCCACCCGGTGTTCAACACCCACCACTCTGAGACCGGCATGCTGCGCTACATCCGCATGCTGAGCGACAAGGATTTGGCCTTGGACCGCAGCATGATCCCCTTGGGCAGCTGCACGATGAAACTCAACGCCACCAGCGAGATGATCCCCATCACCTGGCCCGAGTTCGCCAACATCCACCCCTTTGCCCCGGCTGAGCAATTGCACGGTTACCGGCAGCTGGACGAGCAGCTGAGAGCTTGGCTGTGCCAGGCCACCGGCTACGCGGGCATCAGCCTGCAACCCAACGCGGGCAGTCAAGGTGAGTACGCGGGCTTGCTGGTGATCAAGGCTTACCACGCAGCGCAGGGCCAAGGCCACCGCAACATCTGCCTGATCCCGTCATCCGCCCACGGCACCAATCCGGCCAGTGCGCAAATGGCAGGTCTGCAAGTGGTGGTGACCGCCTGTGACGCCAACGGCAATGTGGACATGGCCGACCTGAAGGCCAAGTGCGAGCAGCACAGCACCCACCTGTCGTGCGTGATGATCACCTACCCCAGCACGCATGGCGTGTTCGAAACGCAGGTCAAAGCGCTGTGTGAGTTGGTGCACAGCCACGGTGGCCGTGTCTACGTGGACGGGGCCAACATGAATGCCTTGGTGGGCGTGGCCGCACCGGGTGAGTTTGGCGGCGACGTGAGCCACCTGAACTTGCACAAAACCTTTTGCATCCCCCACGGCGGTGGCGGCCCCGGTGTTGGCCCTGTTTGCGTGGTGGAAGACCTGGTGCCCTACCTGCCCGGCCATGCCACGGGTGGTTTGCCCGTGAACGGCGTGGGCGCCATCAGCGCCGCGCCGCTGGGCAACGCAGCCGTACTGCCCATCAGCTGGATGTATTGCCGCATGATGGGTGCCGAAGGTTTGAAGCACGCCACCGAAGCCGCCATCCTGGCCGCGAACTACATCAGCGCGCGGCTCAAAGACCATTACCCCACGCTGTACGCGAGCGAAAACGGCCACGTCGCCCACGAATGCATTTTGGACCTGCGCCCGCTCAAAGAAACCAGCGGCGTCACGGCGGAAGACGTGGCGAAGCGTTTGGCGGACTACGGCTTCCATGCGCCGACGCTGAGCTTCCCAGTGGCAGGCACTTTGATGGTGGAACCCACCGAAAGCGAAACACTGGCTGAGTTGGACCGGTTCATCGCGGCGATGATGGCCATCCGAGAAGAGATTGCCAAGGTAGAACAAGGCATTTGGCCTGCCGACAACAACCCGCTCAAGCACGCACCCCACACAGCGGCCAGTCTCATGGCCAATGACTGGGACCGCCCCTACAGCAGAGAAACAGGTGGGTTCCCGTTGGCCACATTGAAGCAGGCCAAATACTGGCCCAGCGTTGGCCGGGTGGACAACGTCTATGGCGACCGCAACCTGTTTTGCAGTTGCGTGCCGGTATCGGATTACAGCTGAGGACGGACGCGACGCATCGTGCGTCCGATGATGTCGCGCAGGGCTGCTGGGGTGTAAGGCTTGCCCAGGTGGTCGTCCATGTCGGCACCAATGCAAGCCTCGCGGTCTGCTGCCATGGCGTTGGCAGTGACCGCAATGATCGGCACCCGGTGGCCAGGCGGCTCTTGGGCACGGATCAAGCGGGTGGCTTCGATCCCACCCATCACAGGCATTTGGATGTCCATCAACACCAGATCCCAGGGTCGCTCGCCAAAACGGTCTACCGCCTGCTGCCCGTTTTCGGCGAGCACCACCTCGTGCCCCCATTTTTCAAGCAAGGTGGTGGCCAACATCTGGTTGACGGGATGGTCTTCCACCAGCATCACCAACAGCTTGCGCGGGTCGGCGTCGGTCTGCGCAGCACCAGAAGCGGGCGTAGCCTCAGGGGAAAAATCGGCCACCGTCGTCACGCCATCCG
Source organism: uncultured Burkholderiaceae bacterium (assembly GCA_964531605.1). Taxonomy (GTDB): domain Bacteria; phylum Pseudomonadota; class Gammaproteobacteria; order Burkholderiales; family Burkholderiaceae_C; genus Defluviibacillus. The sequence goes on from CAZHDP010000110.1 coordinate 8,038, forward strand.
GCACGCAAGCGACACGGATGCTGAACGCGAATTCACTGCCCTCGCCCACGCTGCTGCGCACACTGATCTCGCCCCCCATCAAGTGAACCAGTTTGGCGCAGATCGTCAAGCCTAAACCTGTGCCGCCGTAGCGCCGGGTGGTCGAGCTGTCGACTTGGTTGAAGGCCTCAAAAATGCTTTGCTGCTTGTCGGCGGGGATGCCCACGCCAGAGTCTTTGACCAAGAACTGCAACGTCCATGTTTGGTCGTCACCGGGTTTGCCAGCCACCGACACGAACACACCACCTTGGGCGGTGAACTTGATCGCGTTGTCGCACAGGTTGAGCAGCACTTGCCGCAAACGAAGTGGGTCTCCGCAGACCATTTGCGGCAAATGGGGGTCGATCTCGCAGGTCAAACTCAGGCCCTTGGCAGCAGCACGCGGCCCTAGGCTGCCCATGGCATCCTCAACCGTTTGGGTCAGTGGGTACGGCACAACTTCGACGTCGAGCCGGCCTGACTCGATCTTGGAAAAATCCAGAATGTCATTCAAGATCACCAACAAGGACTGCGCAGACGATTTGACCCGGGCCAAGTAATCGCGTTGCTGTGCTTGCAACTCAGTCCCCAGCACCAGATCGGTCATGCCCAACACCCCGTTCATCGGGGTGCGAATCTCGTGGCTCATGTTCGCCAGGAACAGGCTCTTGGCTTGGCTCGCAGCCTCGGCCAAACGAGTGGCCTCTTGGAGGGTTCGGGCAGCTTCTTTGTGGGCCGAGACATCGCGCAAAAAAGCCACCAAACAATCGCCATCCACCACCGTCACCGCGATCTCCAGGTCCACCCAGCGGCCACTGCGGTGCCGATGCCGGGTTTCAAAAAGTTCATTGCCTTTGGCCAAGATACGCTGGATCTGCGCTTGAATCTGCGGCATCGTGGCCACTTCTTCGAAGTCGGCAATGGACATGGCCATGACCTCTTCTCGGGCATAGCCCATCATCTCGCAATAGCCATGGTTGACCTCAAGAAATCG
>CAZHDP010000111.1:0-790 GCA_964531605.1 uncultured Burkholderiaceae bacterium
GTATGTTTTTGCACTTTTGTTTTCTTCACTGGGTTGGCAGACCCTTCATTGGTTTACTTGGGCAATGGTGCGAATCCTGCGCAACAGGTGCAATATGTTCTAACCCACCCTTGGCAGTATTTGGCGATGGTGTTTAGCAGCATCGGAGGACTGGTGAATACGGGCTTCGTTTCTCCAACCTATGCTGTACCTAATGCAGGAAGAGGCATGGGCATCGCCGCAATAGCGCTAATTTCTGGTGTTGCGTTGACGATCTTCAGTCGTTTGGAGCTGAGTAAACGGACGCGAACCATTGCTCTCCTTGTTGCCTTGCTGGTGTGCCTTGCGGTGTGTTTGCCGTTGTACCTTACGTACAATCCTGTTGGTCACAGCACGATCCATGGCTTGCAATCCCGTTATTTCTTGCCGATCATTCCGTTGGTGCTGATTGGCGTTGCATTTGATGCGACCAAAGTAGATTGGGTGAGTCTGTTTAAATCAGCCATGTGGGTTTTTTGGCCATTGCTTGGATTGATGGTGGCTGTTTTCAATATTCCTTAATTTGTCCCTGCATATCTTCGCACTGTTGATACAGATTCAATCGAACTACTGCGTTTTTTAATCCTGTACACCAGTCATGACGCTCGCCACTACCGCTCTCACCGTTCTTTGCGTTTTCGGAATTTCATTGGGCCAGATGCTTTTTAAAAAAGCAGCGATGATGTTGCCCGCTCAACCGGTTGCGATGGATTGGCTGTCGAACATGTGGTTGGTGGGGGCCTTGGTGTTGTACGGGGTCACGACGCTGGCT
>CAZHDP010000111.1:800-9045 GCA_964531605.1 uncultured Burkholderiaceae bacterium
ATCTGGGTCTTACGCGTTGTGCCATTGCACTTGGCTTACCCGTTCATGGGCTTGGCGTTCGTCATTGTTCCGCTGCTGGGTGCTTTTTTTCTGCATGAGCCTATTGCATGGCAAACGTTTGGTGGCGGGGCGTTGATCCTGGCGGGCATTGCGTTGGCGACCAGTGCTGGCTGATTGAGAGGAATATTGAATGATCCGCATTGCCGTTGCCATTCCTTGCTACCGTGTCACACAACATGTGTTGGATGTGATTCGCCTTATTCCGCCAGAGGTCAGTCGTATATACGCCATCGATGATGCTTGCCCTGATCAAAGCGGCCAATGGATCCGAGATCACTCCACTGATCCGCGGGTGCATGTCCTGGTGCACGAGAAGAATCAAGGTGTTGGCGGTGCTGTCATGACTGGCTACAGGCAAGCGGTGGCGGATGGCATGGACATCGTGGTCAAAATTGATGGTGATGGTCAGATGAATCCCGCTTTGCTTCCCCTTTTTGTTCGCCCTATACGTGCGGGCATTGCCGACTACACCAAAGGAAACCGTTTTTTCCGGCCTGAATCGCTGAGGGGCATGCCCATGGTTCGTCTGATGGGAAACGCAGGGTTGTCATTCATGACCAAGTTGAGTTGTGGCTACTGGTCTGTGATGGACCCGACCAACGGGTACACCGCCATTCATACCAGTGTGCTCAAGGAACTGCCATTGGACAAAATCGAGAAGCGGTATTTTTTCGAAACAGACATGTTGTTTCGACTGAACACCCTGCGCGCAGTAGTCAAGGATGTGCCAATGGACAGCGTTTATGGCGACGAGACTTCCGGGCTGAAAGTTTCGAAAGTGTTGCCAGAATTTCTGTCCAAGCATTTCAGCCGACTTGCGCGGCGCTATTTTTACAATTATTTCCTGCGCGACTTTAACTTGGGGTCTCTCTACAGTGTGTTCGCCATGTTGTTTCTTTGTGGAGGCGCCTTGTTTGGCGCTGTTCATTGGATCGACGCAGCGTCCCGCGGTGAGCCTGCAACAAGTGGAACGGTGATGCTTGCTGCATTGCCCATCTTCGTCGGCATGCAATTCCTCATTGCATTTTTGCACCACGATGTCAGCAATGTTCCGAATGAGCCTTTGCATTTATTGTTGACTCAAGACACCATCAACCCCGATTCCCTTTAGGCTGCGAACGCTTCTCCACACTGCAGCCAATTGATCTTTTTGACGTGACCGCATAATGACGTCATGAACCAACTCGACGCACTCAAACTACACACCACCGTCGTGGCCGACACGGGGGACTTCAAACAGATGGCAGCGTTTCGTCCGCAAGACGCAACGACCAATCCGTCGTTGATTTTGAAGGCAGTGCAAAAGCCAGATTACGCCCCCTTGTTGAAAGACACCGTGGCGAAGTTCCGTGACCGCCCTCTGGACGAGCAGATGGACCGGTTATTGGTGCGTTTTGGGTGTGAAATTTTGTCCTTGGTGCCAGGTCGTGTGTCGACCGAAGTCGATGCCCGCTTGAGCTTTGACGCCAATGCCACGTTGACCCGCGCCGAGCGCATCATTGCCCTCTACCAGGCTGAAGGCATTTCCACCGACCGTATCCTGATCAAAGTGGCTGCCACTTGGGAGGGCATCGAAGCGGCCCGCTTGTTAGAGCAGCGAGGCATCCGCACCAACCTGACCCTGCTGTTTTCATTTTGCCAAGCGGTGGCGTGTGGACAGGCGAAAGTGCAGCTGATCTCGCCGTTTGTGGGCCGCATCTACGATTGGGCCAAAAAGAGTGCAGGCGCCACTTGGGTGGAGGCCGACAACGCTGGCGCCAACGATCCCGGCGTGAAGTCTGTGCGACATATTTTCAATTACTACAAAAAGTTTGGCATCGCCACCGAGGTGATGGGGGCGAGTTTCCGCAATGTGGGTCAGATCACCGCCCTGGCTGGCTGTGACTTGCTGACCATCAGCCCTGAGTTGCTTGCCCAGCTGAGCGCCACCGAGGCTGCCTTGCCTTTGACACTGGACGCCAAGGCTGCCCAAGCACTCGACCTGCAGCCTGTGACGTACGACGAGGCTGCGTTTCGCTACGCCCTCAATGATGACGCGATGGGCACTGAAAAGCTGGCTGAAGGAATCCGCGCGTTTGCGGTTGATGCGGGCAAGCTCGATGCCTTGATGTTGGCCGCCTGATCCCATGGTGCGTTGCGACCAGACACCGGTTTGGGGACAGCTCCAGCGGCACTTCGAGTCGGTAGGGCGTGACTTTGACGTGCGTCACGCGTTTGCAGCAGACCCGCAACGCTTTGACGCCCTCAGCCAAGAGGCGCCTTGGGTGTTTGCGGACTTGTCCAAGGCGCGCACCGACGTCGCCACTGAATCCTTGCTGCTGGCCCTGGCTGAAGCCTGTGGCTTGGCGGCGCACCGTGATGCCATGTTTGCCGGGCAGCCCATCAATAACACTGAGCACCGCGCAGTGATGCACTGTTTACTGAGGAAACCACCCATTTCCGAAGTATCTGCGGCATCTGATGCTATCGATACCGTAGCAACATCGCTTTCAAAAGAACTTGCACAGGTGCACGAGACATTGGATGCCATGCTGGCCTACGCCGATAACGTGCGCGCCGATGAGCGCATCACCGACATCGTCAACATCGGCATCGGGGGCTCAGACCTGGGCCCGCAGATGGCGGTGTTGGCGCTGGAGGCGTTCAGCGATTCGAAGCGCCGCATCCATTTCGTCTCCAACGTCGATGGGCAAGAACTGTCCAGCGTGCTGGGGCGACTGCGACCAGCGTCCACCTTGTTCCTGGTGGCGTCCAAAACCTTCACCACCACTGAAACTTTGGTCAATGCGACCTCTGCCCGGGCCTGGTTTGAGGCGCAAGGCGGCACGGATATCGCGCGCCATTTCGCTGCACTGACGTCCAACGTGGCCGCGGCAAACGCCTTTGGCATTACCACCACCTTTGGATTTTGGGATTGGGTGGGTGGGCGCTATTCCATGTGGTCTGCCATCGGGCTGCCGATTGCCATCGCTATCGGGTCTGCAGGTTTTCGCCAATTTTTGGCGGGGGCTCATGCCATGGACGAGCATTTCCGCACGGCACCACTGGCGCGCAATTTGCCTGTGCGCTTGGGCCTGTTGGACCTGTGGTACCGCAACTTCCATGGGTTCAGCAGCCGCAGCATCGCGCCTTACCACAGCGGTTTGCGTCGCCTGCCAGCTTACTTGCAACAACTGGAGATGGAAAGCAATGGCAAACGGGTAGACCGCGAAGGCCGCGCCTTGCCCTTCCACACCTCACCTGTGCTTTGGGGTGAGCCGGGCACCAATGGCCAGCATGCTTACTTTCAAATGATTCACCAGGGCACGGAAGTGACGCCGGTTGACTTCATTGCCGTCAAAAAAGCCCGACATGGTCTGTCGGGTCACCAATCCAAACTTGTAGCCAACGCATTGGCCCAAGCCAAAGCGCTGATGCTGGGCAAAAGCGATGATGGCGGGCACAAGCACTTCCCGGGCAACCGCCCGAGCACCTTTTTTGTGTTGGACGACCTCACGCCGCAAGCGCTGGGGGCCTTCATTGCGATGTACGAGCACCGCGTCTTTGTCAGCGGTGCAATGTGGGGCATCAACAGCTTTGACCAGTGGGGGGTGGAACTGGGTAAAGTGATGGCCAAGGAACTGGAGGTGCGCGTGTTGAGTGGCGACGCCAGTGGTTTGGACCCGTCTACAGCGGGATTGATAAAGCGCTTGAAGCACGATTGACGCCTGGCGGACGCCTGCTGTCGTCGTCACAGGTCATTGAGGGACACCATGTCACGCAGTCATCATTTGTTGCGTTGGTATGCACCTTTCATGGGTGCTTTTCTCGTTTTGATGGCTTGTACGCAAGCCGCGGAGGCGCAAACCCGTACGCCCAAAGAGCTGTTGGAGATGTTTTCCCAGGGCGACCAGACGGCCTTGCGCAAGTCGCTGGAAGAAGACCTGCCGCCTGCGCCTGGTTTGTTTTTTTCGCTTCGTACCCGCGCTTTCTATGAGCCACGTTATGGGCTGGCGGTGGTGCTGGGCGACAACCAGCTCAAACTGAAACTTGCCCGCGCCTACTTGTCGGCCTTGCCCGACTGGGTTTGGGCGCAGCATCGGATGAGAAGCGCCCTACAAGACATCGGCGACTTGGACGGTGCGATTGAGATGGGCGAACGCATGCGCAAAGCGCGGCACCTGTTGCATGCACATGAACACGTGTTTCTCGAATCTCGCATGGCCTTGATCCTTGTGGAAGCGGGGCGCTATGCCGAGGCCCGTGAGACCCTGTCTTCGCTGAAAGATGTTGAAGCTCAGCGGCAGTACACCAGCCTGGGACCAAGGGACCAGTACTGGCCCACCCGGTCCAGCGGTCATTACTACCAAGTTCACTGTGAGCTCGCTTTGCGCACCGTGCGCATTGATGACGCCCTGCGCGACTGTGCCCGGGCTGCTGAACTGCGCGCCACGGCCCGTGGACTGGTGGCGCAAATCAGCAATGCCGAATACGTGGTGGCAGAAACGGGCCTTGCAACGGGCGTGGCCTTGCTGTCGCAGATTGACTTGGCTCGGGCCCATGCGATGGCGGGGCAACATTTCAGTGCCGCGCGCATTTTTGACGCGATGGCCGCTGCGGCCTCTGAGAAAGTGGGTGGGGTCAATTGGGGGCGAGGTAACCTGATCCAAAGCTATTACCAATATGCCAACATCTTGTTGCTGCAAAACCAATTGGCACGGGCTGCCAGCTTTGCACAAACTGCAATCCAAGAGGCGTTGATGGCCGAGGCTGGTTTTCCTGGCGGTGAAACGCTGCGTGCCTATGACACCAAACTGCGCGTGGACTTGGCTGCCCAGTCGTGGGACGTCATGGAAACAGATTTGGCCGCTGTGGACAAATTGGTCCAAGGTAACGCTTTTTTGGAGGCGCGCACACGCTACCCCATTCCCCGCGCATTGCTGGCCTACCGGCGAGGTCAGTTTGCGCAAGCGCTGGCGCTGATTGATGCCCAGGTCAGTACCTTGCGTGCCAGTGTTGGTGAGCGGCACAGTGAATGGGCCTTGGCGCTGGGCCTTCGTGGTGTGGTCAACCCCGATGCCGTCGCTGCGGGACGCGACTTGGCACAGGCGGTGGGTCTGCTGGTTCAGCCTGATCTTGCTGGCGCAGAGGTCGCAGACCAAGGCGAGCGTCGGGTTTTGCGGCGCATGGTGTTGGAGAAATTCATCTCCACACTGCAAAGTGACTCGCCCCAAAGCACCCTTTCTTTGGGCTTTGCTGCAGCCGACTTGCTTCGGAGCAATGCGGTGCAAAAGTCCATCCAGGCTGCGGCCTTGCGGCTCAGCTTTGCCGACCCCGCCCTGACCCTTGCGGTGCGTCAACTCCAAGACGCTGAGAGCAGCCTTCAGACACTGGTGGACCGGGTGAACAGTTTGCCAGCGGGCGACGCGAGGAGTGCGCAGCAGTTTCAGCAGTTGACGGATCAGATCAGCGCTGCACAAAAGGTTCGAGCCGAGGCTCAAGCTGCCATGGGGCAGCAATATGCGCGGTTTTCTCGGTTGACCCGACCTGCACCCGCCGGCCTGCAAGATGTGCAACGCAGGCTTCAACCCAATGAAGTGATGCTGGCGATCTACCCACTCACCACCAGCACCGCCGTATGGCGAATTGGGGCAGGCGGTGACTTGAAGTTTCACATGGCCCGTGTCGGTGCAGAGGCGGTAGACCGAAGCGTGGCCCAATTGCGTCGCACCTTGGATGTGGCCGACAAGGGCGCGCGCATGCCCGCGTTCGATGGCGTCACCGCGCACACGTTGTATGCGCAGTTGGTGGCGCCCGCTTTGACTTCTGAAGACCAAGCCGCGTCTCGGCATCTGGTGTTCTCTTTGTCGGGCAGCCTTACCCAATTGCCCATGGCCGTGCTGCGCTCGGGTGAGGGGGCTGAGCCTTGGTTGATTCAGCGGCATGCGGTGAGTCAAATCACGAGCGCATCGAGTTGGATCGCCTTGCGTGACGTGGACCGCAATCGCCGTCCGAGTGAGGCGCTGCTGGCGTGGGGCGATCCTCTCTTTGCGGGTACGGGTTCGAGCCCTGCGCCAGCGGCACCGGTGCGTGCCGCGTTGCCGGGACGTGGAAGTGAGACCACCCGGGTGAACACCAGCTTTCGGTACGAGCAAATTCCACCCTTGCCCGAAACGCGTGACGAGTTGGTCTCCATTGCCCGCACCTTGGGCGCCAATGTCGACAACGACTTGTTGTTGGGGCAGGCCGCAGACCGCGAGAGCGTGTTGGCCGCTAACCGCACGGGATCACTCGGGCGGCGTCGCGTCGTGGCTTTTGCCACCCATGGCCTGATTCCAGGTGACCTGCCAGACCTCTCCCAGCCCGCCCTTGCCATGGCGCGCCATCGGGCACATGGCGATGACCCTTTGGCACCGTTGCTGACCCTGTCGGACATCCTGGGCCTGTCTGTGAATGCTGATTGGGTGGTGCTCAGTGCCTGCAATACCGCATCGTCAGACGGCAGCAGCGAAGAAGCCATCAGTGGCCTTGCCAGGGGATTTTTTTATGCCGGTGCCCGATCGGTGCTGGCCACTTACTGGGCCGTCGAGTCCAACAGTGCCGTGTTGCTCACCACGGAGACCTTTCAGCACCATGTGAGCCAGCCTGGCGCATCCCGTGCCGAAAGCCTGCGCCAAGCCATGCTCAAAGTGATGGGCACCCGTGAATTGGCGCATCCGGCCTATTGGGCACCCTATGCGTTGCTGGGCGATGGGGGACGCTGAACAAACTGGCTCAGGGCCTTCCCGATGGTGAAGTCATCGATGCCAGTGTTAAGATTTTTTCAGGTTTAACAACAAGCAAATACTGCCATGACATTGCTCCGAATCCTTTTGCTGACATTGAGTTCGCTGACATTGATGTCACCCGCCTTTGCCCAGCGCCAGCCCGGTGAGGAGGCCTTTTGGACGGGCTACGACCAATTCAAGAAACTCAAACCACTGTCCTTCGAAAGTCAGCCCAGGGCGTTCAGCGGTGGCGGTTTGTTGAAGAACGCGGTGTTCACGCCGGCGGGCAATGGTCCGTTTCCCACTGTGGTGCTGATGCCCTCATGTGCCGGTGCCAATGAAGCGCTTGAAAACCGGGCACAAGAGTTGTTGGCCGCCAATTTCGCGGTGATGGTGGTGGACTCCTACAACCCCCGGTACAAAAAATGGTTTGATTGCGCCAACATGTTTTTCCCTGTCATGAACGATGCAGGGGATGCGCTCAAACACCTGCACACCCTCGAGGCTGTCGACAAACAACGCATCTTCATTGCGGGCTGGTCGTCGGGAGCCGCTGGCGCCATGATGGCGTCCAGTCCCACGGGCATCAAAGAGCTGGGAACAGAGCTGCGTTACCGTGCAGCGGTCACCCACTATGCCAATTGCATGTACCAAGAAAGCCCCAAGGACGTGCAGGCCCCGGTGCTGCGCAAGGACACCGACAAGCCGTTGTTGGTGTTGATCGCCGAAACCGATGTGCCCTTCAGCAATTGCTTTCCGCTGCTAGAGGACATGAAAGCTGCTGGTCGCCCGGTGGAGTGGCATGTCATGAAAGGCGCAAATCACCTGTGGGACCGCCCCGACGACAAACGCGGCAGTCGCAAGAATGGCTTTGGGCAAACCATTTTGCTGAACTACAACGCGCAAGTGACCGCAGAGGCCACACAACGGACTGTTGATTTTTTCAACCGGTTCAAATGATCAGAGGGGCGCAGAGCGCTCTTCGCTCTGCGCGTAGGCCAGCCGCACGTAAATCGGCGCGAAGGCTTCAGCCTGGGTGATTTCAACCAAGGTTTCCTTGGCCAGTTCCAACAGCGCGATGAAGGTCACCACCAACACGGGTGCCCCTTTGTCGGGGTCAAACAGGTTTTCGAACTCAACGAATTTGCGACCTTGCAAGATGCGCAACACGATGCTCATGTGTTCGCGCACGCTGAGCTCTTCTCGGCTGATCTTGTGGTGTTGTACCAGTTTGGCGCGCTTCATGATGTGCGCCCAAGCTTGTCGCAGTTCGTCGACGTCCACTTCTGGGAAGCGCGGTTGCAGCGCCTGTTCGATATAGACCTGTGCCTTTAAAAAGTCGCGTCCGAACTGCGGCATCGCATTGAGGCGTGCCGCTGACAGTTTCATTTGCTCGTATTCGAGCAAACGGCGCACCAGTTCTGCGCGTGGGTCTTCGG
>CAZHDP010000112.1:0-2279 GCA_964531605.1 uncultured Burkholderiaceae bacterium
TAGCGCGGTAGCGGTGTGACTCATCCATCAACAACACCAGGTCGGGCAAACCGGCCAGGTAGTCAAAGTAGCTCTCGCCGATGTACTCGCTCAATCGCTTGATGCGCGGAGCCTTGCCACCGCGTACCTCGGATGTGATCTTGGCAATGTTGAAGATGTTGATAGTGACTGGCGAGAGCAAATCACCCAACGCCTGCGCGCGCTCTTCGTAGTTGTCACCCGTAATGATCTCGGGCGGGTACGCTGCAAACTCCGCCACGCCCTTGAACACGTATTTGGGCGTGTTGGGTGTGAAGTCGCCAATCAACTTGTCATAGATCGTCAGGTTGGGTGCCAGCACAAAGAAGTGCTTGATGCCATGCGCCGCATACAGATAGCTGATGAATGCGCCCATCAGGCGTGTCTTGCCCACCCCAGTGGCCAAGGCGAAGCACAAGGATGGGAAGTCCCGCTCAAAATCTTGCAGCGTAGCGAATTTGCCTTGCAGCACCTTAAGCACATCAGCCACCTCCGCGCCGTCGCGATCATGCCTAAGCATGAGCGGGCTGGCCTCCAGAGCAGCGGCAAGCCGCTTGAGCGACTCGGCTTGCGGCGCGCGCAGGCTCAGGCGGCCCGCTATCGCGTTAACTTCGCGTTGACTCATGCATCTCCCCCAGTAAACAAATCATCCTGCGCAGGCTCTGTTGGCTTCTTTTGCGCCATCGGTAGGTTGGCCACGTTCAGGCTGTAGTCGTCGTGGCCCCACTCGCAACGGTCTTTCACCATCTTTGGAATTTTCTTGATGGTGAGCTGCGGCCAGCGCTGGGCGGCTTGTGCCGCCGTCACACCCCGGTAGGCACCGCAGCACACCAGCAGGCTGCGCTCTGTGCCCAACTCGTCGGCCAAGGCTTCGAGCTGCTCGGCACTCAGGGTCTGGGTGGTGACGTAGATGAAGTCGCGCTCGCTGCTGTGGCCGTGCTGCCACCACAGCGTCTCGGACGGTGCGTAGACAAAGCCCTCCAGCTTGCACATGGCTGCGGACAACATGCCGGGGTCGTATTCAGGGTTAATGACCAGATTGCCCCAGCGGTCGGTTGCCAGCAGCGTGGGGGCCAGCTCATAGTAGCGAAAGCCACCACCGCCCTGCCAGCCCGTGGCCGGCGTCACACCACCCGGGTCTTGCCCGTCGATGACTTTTTGCAAGCGCGGAACGATGTGCGTGTGGCAATGCTCGCCCAGCTCGACCATGATCCAGCGGCGGCCCATTTTGTGGGCGACTGCGCCTGTGGTGCCGGAGCCGGCGAAGGAGTCTAGGACGAGATCGCCGGGGTTAGTTGAAATTTGCAAGGCCCGATGTATAAGCCCCTCTGGCTTCGGAGTTGAAAATGGTTCGATTCCAGTCAAAAGCTTGCGCAAGTGATCACGCTTAGCTGATTGATTGGATCCGACCTCAGATGCCAACCAAAGTGTTTTTGGAACGAATCCATCTTGGACTTCAGATAAATAGCTTTTGATAATCGGCAGGCGATCACCGTTTTTTCCGTAATACACACGGTTGTCAGCTTGCGCCTGCTTCAGCGTTTCTTCTGAGTAGCGCCAATAATTTCCTGGCGGGGGTTGTATTGGACGCCCCGATGGCAGCATCACCGGAAATCTATTTTTCTCAGATCCACTCTTTGCAGTGCTGCATGCCCCTTGCAACCACGGGCCTCGTGGATCATTGTCTGGATTCTTGTAACGCGCATTCCCCTCTTCTTCGCGAGGCAAAAGATTACGAATACGCTTCCAAATTGATTGTTCTTTTGCATACAAAAGAACTTGATCGTGCGCACCCGAAATCACAGCGTCGTTATGTCGTGCTTGATCCTTCTCCCATGCAATGGACGCTACAAAGTTTCGCCGTCCAAAAATCTCATCGCATAACACCTTGAGGTAATGCGCCTCGTTGTCGTCAATCGTGATCCACAGCGAGCCATCGTCAGCTAGCAGGCGGCGAATGATCTCCAACCGGTCGCGCATCAGCCCCAGCCAGATGGAGTGCTCCAGACCGTCGTCGTAGTGCGTGAAGGCGCTGCCGGTGTTGTACGGTGGGTCAATGAACACGCACTTCACCTTGCCCGCAAACTCGGCCTCTAACGCCTTCAGCGCCAACAGGTTGTCACCTTTGATGAGTCGATTGTCAAAAACATCCACGTCCGTCACCCGCTGCTTGGCGTGGTAGCTACGGGCCGTGTCTTCCAACAAAATGCGCGGCTCTAGACGGGGGCGCTGGTCTTTGCCGATCCAGGTGAGTTCTAGTT
>CAZHDP010000112.1:2289-9037 GCA_964531605.1 uncultured Burkholderiaceae bacterium
CATTGACACGCGCTTTGGCCGCTGCATCAAATGTTTCGTTGTTAATCGGGGAGCGCAAGCGATCATTGTTGAGCAGCTTCAAAAGCAGCTCGATGGTTTCCTCCTCCACAACGATCTTTCCATCTTTCACGTTCAACGCCCACCCCTCTTCTTTGCTGATGGCAATCATCTTCTGAATGTATTCAGGCTGTTTGTAGTAGCCCGCCTTCAGGATAGAAGCCATCTTGCGCAGATGATGAAGGTTGTCACCCACATATTTGGTAATGCGCTCTGTGTTTTCAAAATTGCCGGTATTGGCGAAATCTTGGATGACTTCGGCGGCTTTGACCTTCATGCCTTCACGGAAGTTCATCGAACTTTCAAATTGCTTTTTGTTGGCGATGAAAGTTGTGCCGTCATAGACAAAGAAGTCATAGCGTGGATAGATCATGAAGACTTCCTTGTCATCGAGATCAACCAGCTTTTTGTTCAAGAAAAATGCCAAGTCTTTTGAAGCAGTCTTTTTGGGCTGCGTGTCAGCGCTTATCTTTTTCCATGCGAACAGTTTCCGATTGTCTTTCTCCAACAAGATCACATAAGCCCATGACCTGAGAAGCTCTTCATGGCTGCTTACCTTTTTGTTCCCAAACCCCTTCGCTATCTCTGCCGCGATCTTGCTGAAGTCCGTGGCCTCGGCATCAATGGTGAACAGCGCATCGTCACCGTCTGCATTGCTGTAGTCGTACTCGGCAAGATGAAAATCCTTCCCTTGCAGCTGCTGCTTCAAATAGCGTTTGAAACGACTGTGAAGCTTCTTATCCATATCCACACGTAGAGCGCTGTAGGCCGCCTCCTTGGATACCTGGTGTTTTTTTATCAGCCAGAAGGAGGCTGTCCACCCACCGAAATCTTCGGATCTAATTTCCTTTAATTGTTTTCTTGTTTTTGTAGTCATCTTTTCCCTTCACTGTGTGCTCGGATGTAGAGGTAATGTGACAGCTGATCCAGTTGGATTGAATCTCCGACGCTAATCGGCTCTCGGGTCACAACCATCGCTTGTATTTCCTTGTCATCGCGCTTGAATGTGCAATCAATCAGCATGTATCCGGCAATGGCCAAAACGGGGTTGATGAACACCGTCTGGGTTCGATAGGCCATGATAAAAAGAACGGCCAAGAACAAAGCCAAACTGAGCAAGGTCTGCCAATCGCCTAACTCAACACGCATGAATGAGAGCATGTAGGGCACTGTGTAGCCAAACATATCTCCAGATTTATTGGCGGCCTTGGTCACAACTACGGGTAAGCCGTTCTCAACACTCCTGACCGCCATGAGCGTCATGACGCTGCTTCCGATGGCCATAAAAATCAAGATACCGCTTGCAGTCGGTGAGTTGAAGAGATGCGTCAATCCAAGATTCATATCCTTGATCGCCAAGATGAGCATCAAAGGCGAATACGCGCTCAAAAAGAGCACGAAAGACACCAGCGGGCGTAATCTCAAGGACGATTCACTCATGCGACTACTTCCGGCTTATTCGTTGTACACGAGGACTAGTCAAGCCATTGAGCGCACCCAGCCCCACCAGCGACTGCATTTGCGTGATGGCAATGGCGTTTAACTGCGTCAATCGTTCAGGCGCGGCCAAACCTTGGTGAATCAGCACTGCATTGATGCTTTCCAGATTGGACAGCACCACCAGTTGCTCCAGCGTGGCGGCATCGCGCATGTTGCCTGCTTGGTCTGGATTGGCTTGCCGCCACTGGGCAGCGGTGATGCCGAACAAGGCGACGTTGAGCAAATCGGCCTCACTGGCGTAGATGGTGCCAGTTTGCGTTGAGGTCAGGCGCGGCGGGATCAGGTGCTCTTTGATGGCATCGGTGTGGATTTTGTAGTTCACCTTGGATAAGGTGCGCTGGAAATTCCACTCCAGTGATGTGGCGCGCGCCTCTTCGTCCTTAAGGCGTTGGAATTCTTTGATGAGGTAGAGTTTGAACTCCGGGCTGAGCCACGACCCGAACTCAAAAGCGATGTCTTTGTGGGCGTAGGTACCGCCGTATCTTCCAGCCTTGGCTTGCAAGCCAATGGCACCGGTTGCCTCGACCCATTTTTTCGCGGAAAGGAAAAAGCTGTTGCGCCCGGCTTCATTTCTAATTCCCTCGAAATCGAGGGAATTAAAACCGGGGTTATTGAGTTGCTCCCATACGCCCAGAAACAAAACGGTATCTTTGTTTTTGAGCCACTGTTCGATTAGCGCACCACCTCCGTCGAAGTGCTTCACCATATCTGTCAGCGAGATGTAGTCCTGATCGTGGTGAGTGGCGACGGCAACTGCCGATCCCTTGACGTTGATGATGCGATTTTTCATGCCAACTCCCATTGGATTTTGAATATTTCTTTTAACGTTGATGTCGAAGCCAGACGGCTCTCAAGGTCATCAATCAATCGGCTACGTTGCCCGTCAATTTCATCCTGCCGATCAAAAATCCTGCGCCTTAGCTGACTACGCTTGTCTTCCAGCTCGCGCTGCCGCTTTTGCCAGCTCAGCTTTTCTTCCAGCGTGGCAGCCAAAGTGGCGGTGCGGCGGACGTCTTTGATTTCACGGTCCAGCTCTCTAACTTCGTTTTCCAGACCTACTTTCAGGTCGTCAGCCCACGCATCGAGCTTTTGCACCTCGGCATCAAAGTAGCCTAAGTTACGAGTGTTGACGGCTTGAATGTGCTGCCGCTCCAGGCGCAGCAATTCTTCATCCAGCGCAGCAGGGGGCTGCATCAGCAAGTCGTCTTGCAGCAGCTCCGCAGGCAAGCGCAGCAGCTTTTCGGCGTCTTCTTCATGGATGGCTTCGCCTGCATCGGTAAGGCCCGCTACCAGCAAATAGTCTTCCACCAAACCCAGTGCATCGACCGACAGCACGCTGAACGACAGCCACCCGCCCTGCCCGCGCAGGGCTTTGAGTGTGGAAACATTGGTGCCGTAGGCATCGTAGTTAAAGCTTATGCGGGCGGTAGGCAGGGCGCGGGCTTTAGCCTGGGCGATTAGCGCCTGCGCCAGTGGGTGGCCAGTGCGGTACAGGTGGGCTTCGCCACTGCGGCGAGGCAGCTCGTAGCGGCCGGGCGGGGCATCGGAGGGCGGAACACACGGGGGCGTTTCGGTTAGCGTGAAGCCTTCATGGTCGAACTCGGCGTGGCTTTTCAGCTCGGCCTGGGTCAGATCCATGAGCAAGCGCTCGTAGCGGCTGCGGGCGCTTGTGCTCTCGGTCTGTCGCACTTTGAGCTTGTCTTGCACGGCTTCGTCAAAGTTTTCCAGCAGCAGTTGCCGGGTTTTGAGCATGGCGGCGTTGATCTCGCCCGACAAGTCCAGCTGCAATTGCTGGAAGGACGTTTCGATCTCCCGCGGGTTGCGGCAAGTTTGGTAAATCTCGGCAATGCGGCGCTCAAAGTCCACACCGCTGCCGATGGTGCCCAGCACTTCGTCGCTGGCACCAAACACGCCTTCAAACAGCTGAAACTTTTGCGCAAGCAGCTCGTAAACGCGCTTGTCGGCCGGGTTGCTGTGGTCAATAAAGTTAACCACCACCACGTCATGCTTCTGCCCGTAGCGGTGGCAGCGGCCAATGCGTTGCTCAATGCGCTGCGGGTTCCAGGGCAGGTCGAAGTTGATCACCAGCGAGCAAAACTGCAAATTGATGCCCTCGGCCCCGGCCTCAGTAGCGATCATGATCTGGGCGGAGTCTCTGAAGTGCTCCACCAGCGCCGCGCGGGTGTCCGCTGTGCGCGAGCCGGTGATACGGTCTGTGCCCGCATGGCGCTGCAGCCAGGTTTGGTAGATGGCAGTAGCTTGGTCGCTGGTATTGGTGCCGTTGAACAGTACAGCCTGCCCTGCATAGGGGCTGTTCTCCAGGAGACGTAGCAAATAGTCTTGCGTGCGGCGGGACTCGGTGAAGATGAGGGCTTTTTTGTTGGCACCCAGCTTTTCCAGCTCGGCAAAGGCTTTGCCTAGCGCAACCAGTAAGGCTTGGCCCTTGGCGTTGTCACGGATAGTGGTGGCCATGCGCTGGAACTCGCGCAGTTCGGCTATCTCTTCGGCAACGCTAGCCAGTGGCGGGGGTGCATCGTCGCCTTCGTCGCCCCATTCTTCTTCGGTTTCGTCCAGTGACTCGTAGTCTTTGTCCAGCTCCGAACTTAGCTGCGAATCCGTTTTGTCCGCAGACTCTGCCCCAAGCTTGTCTTGCAGGCGCTGGGCCATGGTGCCCAGCGCGCCACCAATGGCGTAGCTGCTGGAAGCCAACAGCTTCCACAGCACCAGTGAAATAAGCTGGCGCTGCCCGCTGGGCAAAGCATTGAGCGCGGGGCGGCGCAAATAGTCTGACACCATGTCACGTAACACTTGCTCATCTTGTGACGGGGTGAACTGCTCCACCATGGGTATGCGCTTGGTGTAAGAGATGTAGGGCTGCACCTGACGGCGCAGGGTGCGCATGCAAACAGGCTGGATGCGTTCGCGGAGTTTGCCCACCGTGGCAGCATTATTCAACGCGCCAAACTGGTCGCGAAAACTGGATAAATCTCCAAACACACGCTCGTCTACCAGACTTACCAAGCCATACAGCTCCAAGAGCGAGTTTTGCAAAGGCGTAGCGGTGAGCAACACTTTGGGCGCATTGGCCAACACATCCTTCAGTGCTTTGCCAATGACGTTGCTTGGCTTGTAAACATTGCGCAGGCGATGGGCTTCGTCCATTACCACCAAGTCCCAAGGCACACGGCGTAAATCGTCTGCCCTTGCTTTGGCGAACTGGTAGGAGCAAATCAACACACGGGCTTGGTCAAACGGTTGTTTGGTGCCCGCCTTCACCAAATCGCGATAGCTTTTGGCCTCCAAAATCTGGGCTTGCAGACTGAACTTGTCTTGCAGCTCTTGATGCCATTGCTTGCGCAAGTTCGCTGGTGCGATGACCAAAATGTGCCGCTTGCGTTCTGCCCAGCGCTGGGCTATCACCAAACCGGCTTCAATAGTTTTCCCCAGGCCAACCTCGTCCGCCAGGATCACGCCTTTAGACAGTGGGCTCTGGAAGGCAAAGAGTGCAGCCTCGACCTGATGCGGGTTCAGATCGACCTGCGCGTCCACCAGCGTGGTGGCCAGCATGTCGGTATCAGCTACACCCATGCGCCGGGACAGCAGCCACGCTATGTATTGGGATTGGTATGGGGTCGAAATGGTCAAGGTTATGGACTCTTCTCTGTGATTATGGCGACTTGGATCCGTTGAAGGTTACCTTGCTGGAGGGCGGTTTTGAGGTTCTTTTGTTACGCCCGCTATGCTGCATTGTCTTTGATTCATCCCGAACCCCCCATGCAACTCGGCTACACCATCCTCTACGTCCCCGACGTCCCCGCCACGCTCAAGTTCTACGAGGCAGCCTTTGGGCTCACCACGCGCTTTCTGCATGAAAGCGGCGACTACGGCGAGCTGGAGACGGGCAGCACGGCACTGGCGTTTTCAGCCCACAGCCTGATGCAGCAGCTTGGCAAGAACCCGCAGGCGGCCAACGCCCATGCACCCAGTTTTGAGATTGCGCTGTGCACCCCAGATGTACCCGCCGCGCTGGCCCGTGCCGTGGCCGCCGGGGCCACCCCCATGCGCCCGGTAGAGGTGATGCCCTGGGGCCAGACGATTGCCTATGTGGCTGACCTCAACGGCTTTTTGGTGGAGCTTTGCACGCCTGTGGGCTGAACTGGCGCCACATTCGCTACGGTTTTTATAGCTGCTCGCGCACATTACACGTGCGCTACATCCCTATTTGACTAGAAAATAGCTGCATTCCGCTTCTGGCATCAGCCGCAGCAAGCTGGCCCCAAAGCAGTTCCACCCACACGAAGAGCCCCATTCCCAATGCACGAAATCATCTGCCCCCACTGCAGCAAAGCCTTCAAGATCGACGAGGCGGGGTACGCCGACATCCTCAAGCAGGTGCGCGATGGCGATTTTGAAAAACAGTTGCACGAGCGGCTGGAGCTGGCCGAGCGCGAAAAGCGGGACGCGATAGCTTTGGCCGAGGCCAAGGTCGCCAATGAGCTGCAAAAAACCGCGGCTGCCAAAGACACGGAGATTCAGGCACTCAAAGCCCAGCTCGACGCAGGCGAGGTATCGAACAAGCTGGCACTGGCCGAGGCATTGGGCGCGGTAGAAAAGCAGCGCGATGCCATCGCCAACGAGCTGGCGCAAGCCAAGCACGACCAGCAAGCCGCGCTCAGGTTGGCCGAGGCCCAGCTGGCGAATGAGCTGCAAAGTGCTGCGGCGCGCAAAGATGCAGAGATTCAGGCTTTGCAGGCCCAACTCGCGGCCGGTGAGGTAGCCCGCAAGCTGGCGGTGACAGAGGCTTTGGGCGCGGTCAGCAAAGAGCGCGATCAACTGGCCAACGAGCTGGAGCAAGCGCGCAACGCGCAGCAAGCCGCTGCTGAGTTGGCCGCGGCCAAGCTGGCCCAAGAGCTGCAAGCAGTTGCCGCCAAAAAGGACGCCGAAATCCAGGCCATGCAAGCCAAGTTGGAAGCCAGCGACACCGCGCGCCAGCTGGCCGTGAACGAGGCGGTGGGCGTGGTCGCCCGCGAGCGCGATGGGTTGAAAAATGACCTCAGCCTCATCACTGTCAAAAACCAGCTTGAAGAGAAGGCCATCAAAGAGCAATTCGCCCTGCAGTTGCGCGACCGTGATGGGGAGATTGAGCGCCTGCGGGACATGAAGGCGCGGCTATCGACCAAGATGGTGGGCG
>CAZHDP010000113.1:0-6392 GCA_964531605.1 uncultured Burkholderiaceae bacterium
AGCCCGCCAGGTACATCACGCCAAACGTGCCCGCCAGCGACACCGGCACCGCCACACTGGGGATCAACGCCGCACGACCGCTGCGCAGGAACAAAAACACCACCAAGATCACCAAGCCCACGGCAATGGCCAGCGCACGCTCGACCTCGCGCAGCGAGGCACGCAGCGTGGGGGTGCGGTCCATCACGACGTTCAAGTCAATCGCCGAGGGGATGGACGCGCGCAGGTGCGGCAGCACGGCACGCACCTTGTCCACCGACTGGATGATGTTGGCACCCGGCTGTTTGAACAGCATCAGCAAAATGGCAGGCTTGCCATTGGCCACACCGTAGTTGCGCACGTCTTGCACCGAATCAACCACTTCGGACACGTCAGACAAGCGCACCGCGCTCCCATTTCGATAGCGAACGATGAGCGGTGCGTAGTCTGCTGCCGCACGGGCCTGGTCGTTCGCGGTGATTTGCCAGGTGCGGCTGCCGTCGTCAAGCAAGCCCTTGGGCCGGTTGGCATTGGTGGCAGTGATGGCCACGCGCACGTCTTCGAGCGACACACCCAGGCTGCTCAAGCGGTTGGGGTCGAGCTGCACACGCACCGCAGGCAGGGCACCGCCGCCGATGTTGACCTGCCCGATGCCCTCGACCTGCGACAGGCTTTGGGCCAGCACGGTGGACGCAGCGTCGTACATCTGCCCGCGGCTCAGTGACGCAGAGGTCATCGACAAAATCATGATCGGTGAATCTGCTGGGTTCACCTTGCGGTAGGTCGGGTTGCTCGGCATGCCACTGGGCAGCAAGGTGCGCGCGGCATTGATGGCCGCTTGCACGCTGCGCGCTGCACCGTTGATGTCGCGGTTGAGGTCAAACTGCAGCGTGATACGGGTGTTGCCCAGCGACGAGCTGGAGGTGATTTCGTTCACGCCAGCAATGGCCCCCAACGCACGCTCCAGGGGCGTGGCCACGGTGGCCGCCATGGTTTCAGGGCTGGCGCCGGGCAAACTGGCAGACACGGAAATGGTGGGAAAGTCCACCTGCGGCAGCGGAGCCACGGGCAACAAAAAGAAGCTGATCACGCCAGCCATGGCCACGCCCAAGGTCACCAAGGTGGTGGCAATCGGGCGGTGGATGAACGGGGCAGAGAAATTCATGCGGCCCCCGTCAGGCGGTTGTGGATGGGGGTGATGGACGGGCTTGTCGGTTGCGCCAACGCTCGGCCAGCCCTGCAAAGCCCAAATAAATCACCGGCGTGGTGAACAGCGTGAGCAACTGGCTCACGATCAGGCCACCAACCATCGTCACACCCAGCGGGTGGCGCAACTCGCTGCCTACGCCGTCGCCCAACATCAGCGGCAAGGCACCCAACAGCGCAGCCAGCGTGGTCATCAAAATGGGGCGAAAGCGCAACAAACACGCTTGGTAAATGGCCTCACGCGGCGACAGGTGTTGCTCGCGCTCAGCGTCCAGTGCGAAGTCGATCATCATGATGGCGTTCTTTTTCACGATGCCGATCAGCAGCACGATGCCGATGATGGCAATCAAGCCCATGTCCAACCGCGCAGCCAACAGAGCCAGCAACGCCCCCAGGCCCGCTGAGGGCAAGGTGGACAGGATGGTCACCGGGTGGATGTAGCTTTCGTACAGCACGCCCAACACGATGTACATGGTGACCACCGCTGCCAGGATCAACAACAGTGTGTTGGACAACGACGCCTGGAAGGCCAAGGCTGCGCCCTGGAAGCTGGTTTCGATGCTGGCGGGCAGGTGCAGCGCAGCTTCTTCGGCCTTGATGGCGTCCACCGCTTCACCCAGCGACACACCTGGTGCCGCGTTGAACGACACCGTGACCGAAGGGAACTGCCCCACGTGGTTCACCGACAGCGCGGCGGGCCGCTCAGACACCTTGGCCACCGACGACAGCGGGATCTGTGCCCCCGTGCTCGATGGGACGTAGAGGCTGCCCAGGGCTGGCAGGCCGTTTTTGAACCGAGGCTCCACCTCCAGCACCACGCGGTACTGGTTGGACTGCGTGAAGATGGTGGAGATCAGCCGCTGGCCGTAGGCGTTGTAGAGCGCGTTGTCGATGCCCGCCACGGTCATACCCATGCGGCTGGCGGCAGCGCGGTCGATCTCGATGTAGGCCTGCAGGCCTTGGTCTTGCAAGTCGCTGCCCACATCGGCCAATTGAGGCAAGGTGCGCAAGCGCGCCAGCAGGTCGTTGGTCCACTTCGTGAGCACCTCGCCATCGGGAGACGACAGCAAAAACTGGTACTGCGTTTTGGCGATGCGGTCTTCGATGCTCAGGTCTTGCACCGGTTGCAGGTACAGCTCAATGCCTGGCACCGAGCGCGAGGCATCGGTGATGCGGCGGATCACCGCGCTGATGTCATGCGAGGCCCCATCGCCCAGCTTGGCGCGTTCTGCTTTGGGTTTGAGGTTGATCAGCATGCGCCCGGCGTTGAGGGTGGCATTGGCCCCGTCCACCCCGATGAAGGACGACAGACTTTGCACCGCTGGGTCTTTCAACACCTGCTCAGCCAGGGCCTGTTGGCGCTCGGCCATGGCGGGGAAAGACGTGGCTTGCGATGCCTCGGTGATGGCTTGGATGACACCGGTGTCTTGCACGGGGAAGAAGCCTTTGGGCACCACGAGGTAAAGCCAAGCCGTCAAGCCCACGGTGAGTGCAAAGACCAGCAACGTCCAGACCTGGCGGTCCAGCACCCAGGTCAACACGCGGCCATAGGCGGCAATGGTGCGATCAAAAAACCGGCCGGTGGCCTGGTACAGCCAGCCATGGCTGTCCTCAGGCGTGTGCTTGAGCAAGCGCGCGCACAACATGGGCGTGAGTGTGAGCGACACCACCGCCGAGATCAAAATCGACACCGCCAACGTGACCGCGAATTCGTGGAACAAGCGCCCCACCACATCGGCCATGAACAGCAGCGGGATGAGCACCGCTATCAGCGAAATCGTGAGCGAGATGATGGTGAAGCCGATTTGCTTGGCCCCCTTGAGCGCGGCTTGCAGCGGTGGCTCGCCCTCTTCCACATAGCGGGCGATGTTTTCGATCATGACGATCGCATCGTCCACCACGAAGCCGGTCGAAATGGTGAGGGCCATCAAGGTGAGGTTGTTGATCGAATACCCCAACAGGTACATCACGCCAAAGGTGCCCACCAGCGACAGGGGCACCGCCACGCTGGGGATCAAGGTGGCCGAGGCGCTGCGCAAGAACACAAAAATCACCAGGACCACCAGGGCAATGGCCAGCAGCAACTCCACCTGCACATCGTGCACCGAGGCGCGGATGGTGGTGGTGCGATCGGTGAGCACTTGCACGTCGAGCGAAGCAGGCAACGTGGCCTGCAACTGGGGCAGCAGGGCTTTGATGCGGTCGACCGTCTCAATGACATTGGCGCCGGGTTGACGTTGGATGTTCAGAATCACACCCGGAACCATGTTGCCCCCACGCTCGCCCACGGCGTGTGGCTCGCTGCCCCCCGAGGGGGCGCCGCCGCCTTGGGAGCGGCCCGGCGACGGCGCGTTCCCAGCCCAAGCGGAGAGTCGCGTGTTTTCGGCCGCGTCCACGATCTGCGCCACATCGGTGAGGCGTATCGGGTTGCCGTTTTTGTAGGCGATGATCAGTTTGGCGTATTCGTCTGCCGATTTGAGCTGGTCGTTCGCATCGATGGTGGATGCCCGCACCGCGCCGTCGAAACTGCCCTTGGCTTGGTTGACGTTGGCGTTGCCGATGGCGACCCGCACGTCGTCCAGCGACATGCCCAAGGCCGCCAGGGCGGTGGGATTGGCCTGGATGCGCACCGCAGGCCGACGCCCACCCGCGATGGACACCAAGCCCACGCCAGGCACTTGCGAGAGCTTGGGCGCAAGGCGGTTTTCGACCAGATCGTGCACGCGAATCACTTGCAGCGACGGCGAGGTGATCGCCAAGGTCAGGATGGGCGCGTCCGCCGGGTTGACCTTGCTGTAGGTCGGCGGCATGGGCAAGTCGGTGGGCAAAAGGTTGCTGCCCGCGTTGATGGCCGCCTGCACCTGCTGCTCGGCCACGTCAAGCGTCACGTCAAGAGAAAAGCGCAGGGTGATGACCGACGCGCCACCGGAGCTGGTGGAGGACATTTGGCTGAGCCCCGGCATCTGACCGAATTGCCGCTCTAACGGGGCAGTGACCGACGAGGTGACCACATCAGGACTGGCCCCAGGGTACAAGGCGGTGACTTGGATGGTGGGGTAGTCCACCTCTGGCAACGCCGAGATGGGCAGCAAGCGGTAGGCCAACGCGCCGGCAATCAGGATGGCGACCATCAGCAAAGAGGTGGCCACGGGGCGCAGGATGAAAAGGCGTGACATGTTCATGGACATCAATCAACGGTCAGGCGTCAGTGGTTTTGCCGCCGGGCCGCCCCAAGGCAAAATGCGTCCCCTCGGGGGGCAGCGCAGTACGCAAAGCGACAAGCGTGGGGGCCATGTCAGCCTCCTTCGGCCTCGCGTTGACGTCGGCGCTCACGTGCTTTTTCAATGAACTCTTGGCGTTGCTCGGGGTTCATGGCTTTGAATTTTTCTTGCATCTCGGGGGGCATCCGGTCAAACCACGGGGGAAGACCGTCAGCGCGTGGTGGCAATCCACCTGGGCCGCCAGGGCCACCTGGGCCGAGGCCGCCCGGTGGCAGGCCACCAGCAGGCCGCCCCCCGGCAGGCGGAGGTCCGCCAGCCGGGCGCCCCATCCCTGCATTAGCATTAGCGTTGGCTTGGGAAGAAGCGCCGGGCTGTGGCGCTTTGCTTGGGCGGTCTGTCGCTGCCTTGCCGCTTTCCGGGGCCGCCGCGCCACTGGCGTTGGGACGACCTGCACCGCCACCTGCGCCGAAACGAGGGGGAGGCGTGATCACCTCGACCTTCGCTCCGTCGCGCAAACGGTCTGCGCCATCGGTGACCACTTTTTCACCGGGTGCCAGATCGCCTTGCACGCTCACCCAATCGCCATCGGTGGTGCCCAGGCGAAGGCGACGCATGCTGACGGTGTTGTCCTCTTTGACCACGTACACAAACGTGCCCTGAGCCCCGCGCTGGATGGCGTTGGTGGGAATGGCTGTGGCCCCGGCCAGGGTTTCAACCAGCATGCGCACGTTCACAAACTGGTTGGGAAACAGGTTGCCATCTTTGTTGGGGAACTCAGCCTTCAGCTTGATGGTGCCCGTGGCGGCATCGATGGCGTTGTCGGTGGTGATGACTTTGCCTTGCCCCAAGCGCTGACGCTGGTCGCGGTCCCACACCTCGACGCTGACAGGGTCTTTGCCTTTGAGTTGGCGGCTGATGTGCAGCAAGTTGGCCTCGGGCACCGCAAACACCAAGGCAATCGGTTGGGTTTGCGTGATGGTGACCAGACCGTTGGCGTCGCTGGCGCGCACGATGCTCCCCAGGTCTGCCTGCTTGAGACCCAAGCGCCCGCTGATGGGGGCGGTGACTTTGGCGTACGACAGGTTGAGCTTCGCCGTGTCCACCTGGGCTTGATCGGTTTGCACCGTGCCTTGCAGTTGCTTGACCAAGGCATCCTGGGTATCGACTTGTTGCTTGGCGATGGAGTCTTTGGCCAACAGGTCTTTGTAGCGCTCCAGGTCGATCTGCGCGTTGCGCAGCTGGGCTTGGTCGCGTGCCAATTGCCCCTGAACCTGGGCCAGTTGGGCTTCGAGCGCACGGGCATCGATTTCGGCGAGCAACTGCCCGGCGGTGACTTGCTGACCTTCTTTGAAGCGGATGGCTTTGAGTTCACCATCGACTTTGGCCCGCACCACGGCGGTGTTGAGCGCGGCCATGTTGCCGATCGCATTGAGGGTGACTTTGATGTCGCGTTGCTGCACGGCGGCGACCGTGACAGGCTGGACTCGGTTGCCACCACCAAAGCGCCGATTGGCCGCCCCGCCCACGCCCGAAGCCCCAGCGGCCGGGGCACTGGCACCCGCGGTGGGCTTGGTGCCAGCCTCATCACCGGTGCCGCCAGCGCGTTGCGTCCACCACCAAGCACCGCCGCCCAAGGCCAACACCATGGCCAGGCTGGACAACAGGCCCACCGTGGAAAGGCCACGTTGCACCTGTCGCAGTTTGAAGGACCCCAAGGGGTCGGAGACGACAGAGCTGAGAAGCGTTGAGGATGGCGAGAGTGGCGAGAGTGGCGTAAAGGGGCGCATGGTCACAGAACCGATCTTCATGAAACAAGGCACGGCAAAAAAAGAGAGGCCGTGCGGGTCTGCTTGCATTATGGAAGGCTTATGTCAACGCCAAGTTAAGCACTGACCCTAGAGCCATGGGCGCGGACGAGAACCGCTGCGTCACACCACTTTGGCAATCACGCTGGCCAAAAAGCTCAGCAAGATGGTGGTGGTGACC
>CAZHDP010000113.1:6402-8928 GCA_964531605.1 uncultured Burkholderiaceae bacterium
GGTACATACCAGTCGCGGCCAAACAACTTGAAGCGCAGGTCACCGGGCAGCTTGCCGAACCCCAGTTTTTGCAACAGCGGGCTGAACCAGCTGATGAACATCAGTGCCAGGAAAATGACGATGAACCAGCGGATCATGGCCTTGCCATCAGAGCGTGTGGGTGCGGTCACCCGCACTGAACCCCATGGGTGACCAGTCTGCCACTTGACCATCGCTGCGGGTGGGTTTGCCCAAGGCAATGACCTTGAACAGTTCACCCATTTCGTGCTCCATGATCAATTTCTGGCTTGCGGCACGCTCCACCTCGTTAGATTGCTCCATTTTTGATAGCAATCCACAGTTCATCAAGAAGCGAGCCTGCGTGGCATAGCCCAGCACCTCGAACCCTGCGTCCTGAGCGGCCAAGGCGATACCGGTGAAGTTGACGTGCGCGGTGATGTCTTTCAAGCCGACATCTTGCAAGGGATCGCCACCGGCTTGGTGCGCCTGGTGACATATCAGCGTCCCCATGTGCCGCTGGGGGTGGTAATACTCGTGCTCGGGGAATCCATAGTCGAGAAAGAACGCCGCACCACAGGTCAAGCGATCAGCCAGCGTGCGGATGAAGGCCTCAGCTTGCGGGTGAATTTCGGTCAGGTAATCGTGCGCCCCTTCGATGACCATGGGTGGGCGCTCGTCGGTGGGTTTGTCGGCCCAGTGCAAGCGGCCGTCGTGCACGACCACGCCACGCTCGCCCCACTGCCCTTGGTGGCGGGCCAGCAGCTTGACGGGCATGGCGTCCAGCACCTCGTTGCCGATGACCACCCCTTGCATCTGGTCGGGCAATTCGTTCACCCATTGCACGCGATCACCATAGGCCGCCAGCGCCTGTTGCTGGCGCTCGCGCAGGCTGCCAGACAGGTCTACGATGGTGTAGCGGCAGCTTGCCCCTGGCGCTGCAGCGTCTTGCGACAGCGCTTGCAACACTTGCAGGGCCAATGCCCCCGTGCCGGCACCGAACTCCCACACCTCGTTGGTGCCTGTCGAGGCCAGGGCCTGGGCGACCTGTGCGGCCACCGTCTGGCCAAACAAGGGGGTCAGCTCGGGTGCCGTGACGAAGTCACTGCCCGACTGCGGCAACGCACCAAATTTACGCGAGGCGTTGGCGTAGTAGCCCAGCCCAGGCGCATACAACGCCAAAGCCATGAAACGGTCAAAAGGCATCCAACCACCCTCGGCGGCAATGCGCTTGCCGATCAAGGCTCGCAGAGGATTGGCAGCACCCGATGGGGCAGGAGTCGTTAAACTGGTTGGATCTTTTTGCACCCTGCGATTGTCAACCAATGCCAAGCCCCACATCAAGCCAGTCACCCGGCACCACCGCACCTGCTCGGACTCGCACGGTGTTGGTCACGGGCGGCGCCAAGCGTCTGGGGCGCGACATGGCTTTGGCTTTGGCACACACGGGCTGGCGCGTGGCCGTGCACTACCGGCACTCTGCCGATGACGCAGCCCACACCGTCGAAGAATGTGACCTGCTGACAACCGACAGTGGCGTGCTGCACGCGTCTTTTGGTGCAGACTTGAATCAAGAGGCCGAGGTGAAGGCCTTGGTGCCACGGGTGATCGAGCACTTTGGTTACCTGGACGCCGTGGTGAACAGCGCGTCCACCTTTGAGCAAGACGATGTCAACTCTTTCGGCTTTGCAGGGTTTCAAAAACACCTGTTGGGCAACACAGCGGCCCCCATCTTGCTGGCGCAGGCGTTGCACCACCATTGGTGTGACCCGCTTCGCGCGCACCATCATCACCCCCAAGCGCCGCGGTATGGCGTGGTGGTCAACATGTTGGACCAGAAGCTGTGGAACCCGAACCCTGATTTCTTGAGCTACACCTTGTCCAAAGCCGCGTTAGAGGCCGCCAACACCTTGCTGGCCCAGGCATTGGCCCCTCGGCTTCGGGTGGTGGGCGTCGCGCCCGGTCTCACCATCACCAGCCATTTGCTGGACGACCATCGGTTCCAAGATTTGCACAAGCTCTCGCCGTTGGGCCGCTCATCCACCCCTGAAGACGTGGTTGCCACCGTCAAATTTGCGCTGGACAACCAGTCGCTCACCGGCACCACTTTGCTGGTGGATGGGGGTCAACACTTGCTCAAGTTTGACCGCGATTTTTCACTGATGTGATGGGCCGCGCAAGCGTTCCATCACGTCCCATTCGATTCAATTTGCAATCCACAGGCATCACCATGGCGTCCAAAGGCACCCAAATTCTCACCCTCAATGGCCTGCGTTTTGACGCCAACCTGGGCATCCTGGAAAGTGAAAAGAGCGCGCCACAACCCATTCGGGTAGACGCCGAATTGAACCTCGGTACGCAGCCTTTGTTGCCGCATGACGATGAAATCCACCACGTGCTGGATTACCGCAAGGTGCGTCAGATCATCATTGACGAGTGCACCGAACGGCACATCAACCTGTTGGAAAGTCTGATTGGCAAATTGGCCCACCGCCTGATGCAACTCAATGGGGTGTTGGGCGTGCGCGT
>CAZHDP010000114.1:0-8922 GCA_964531605.1 uncultured Burkholderiaceae bacterium
CCAGTTGCGCCAGCTCAACGTACAAAAATCGACCCAGCAAGGAGGTCTGCGCCATGTGGTGGCGCTGACCTCCCATCAGGTCCGAGGCGTTGACCTGCCATGCGTGCCCAGGCCCTGTGACAACCGCATCAAACGCAGCGGCTCTGACGCCTAAGGCACACCCCGCGCCGTAGACACCCTCATACCCGATCATGCCCACGTCAAAACAAGGGTGGGTTGTCGGTTGAGCCAGCAAGGAAATGATGCAACTCGTCGGAAACCACGCTCGCGACAGTGGATGCCCCGTTTGACTCAACACCTGGGACATACCCAGCTCCACAAAGCGGGCATGTGACAGCACTCGTTGTCTGTCGTCGCTGGCCATGGCTGCCAGAAGCAGGTTGGCCATGGATTGGTCCATGGGTACTCTCGGGTTGCACGAACATCCGCGCCGAGAGATATTGGCTCAAGCCATCATCGGTGACTGTCTGCTGGCCCACACTGTCGCGGTGGCGTGGGCGCTCACACCAGTGGTTTGCCTGCCAAGGCGGATTGGGTCCGCTGGTAGAAGCCCAATTCATTGATCGTGACCAGTGCGCGGTTAGATATGAATTTTTTTTCTATCGACGTCAATTGTGTCCGTGCCATCGTGGTTTGCCCCCTCATGGCAGCGACAGTGCCCAATATCGCCCAAGGATAGGGGTCAAAGTGACCATCCTCCCAGTTGGGCGTGACGCTATTCAAATAGCGCCAACCCAGGTCAAATAATGGCGCCAATTCGTTCACCCCGAAAGCCTGTGCGTACACTTGGCATGTGGTTCCGGGGTAGAAGCTGCGCTCCGGCACTGCGTTGGCATCGCTGGGGGTGAATGCTTGGCTTGCGACGTTGAATGTCTGCTGCACCATGCCTTGCGCTGCATTGGCCGCCAACAAATCGTAGTAATTTGCCTCGGTGTTTTCACTCCGCTCGCGCAACAACGATGCTAAATCCCTCAGGCCTCGGTAGCCTTCGCAGTTGTCCATCAGGTAGCCAATCGAATTGGTCTGACTGCGTGGAGCCTGAAAGACCGAGGTCAGCCCGGACACTTTAGCGGTGAGCGCAAGGTTTCGGTAGGCGATTTCTTTGATGCGCGCCTTGTTGAATTCCCACCAGGTCCAATTGCGACTGGCGCGCACGTAACGAACTGCCAATGAAATGAAGGTGGCCGCGTAAGCGTCATCCGAATCAGAGGGGATTTTGGTGAAGCTCGACGGGTTGACTCGACCAAAAGGGAAGCCAATGTCGTCGATGGTGTCTGCTGCGGTCAGGTTGCGAATGTAGAGGTCGAGATAGTTTCGAATCAAAAGATCCAGGTCAGTTGCGTTCAGCAACTGAACCACAGGCAGCAAACCGAGGTTGGTGAAATACCAGTTCAGCCGGCCATTGGGCGCGATTTCGAAGCCTCCAGTGTAGGGACCTGTGGGTATCCGCAGTGCGCGGATTTCGGCGACCACATCGATGCCGTTCGTGGAGGGTAAAGGCAGGGGGGCAGGCGTGGGTGTGCAACTGGTCGAAGTGGTGGTTTGGCTTTGGCCCAGAGAGGTCGCCGTCAATGCGGTGGACCCCAAAATAAAGTGTCGGCGTTGCATGGGTGAATGTCCTTGTGCTGGTGGATGAACACAAGGATCTTCGACATGAATCGCGCCTTTCACAGCGGGCGTACGCTGCCGTACAGACAATCGACTGCGTGCGGACAGGATAAGGGGTCGGTGCGATTGACTCAGGTGGTGGCGTGGGCCGGTGCGTTGCTGGCTGCCCAAGAGTACAGCGCTATGAAGATCAACATGTCAAACAAGGTGCCAAAGCAAAGGTAAAGCAAAGGCATGAACAGCACAGAAAAGTGCTGCAACACCAAAGCGTGCGCGATGGCTTGAAGCGGCACCATGAATACAAAGTAGAGCAGGATCAGTGTGCTGTGAATGACTTTGGTGATGAAACCGATGTTCAACACGTAGTAGCCAACCGACAGCATCACTGGAATCGCCATCATCAACACATAGCCCACGCTCAACAGGTCGTTGAGGTGGTTTGCGATGTCATAGGGAAAGGAGGAAGGCAAAAGCCAAAAGAACCCTACTGCGATGGCCTGCACCACGACCAGAATGCGTGTCAGGTATTTGAGCGGCAACATGCGGCCGCTCATGCGGTAACTCAGCAACGCCATCAACAAGGTGATCGCGGCTGTGACGATCAAGGTGAACGAATCCGGCTGAACGGCAACCCCCGCAGTGGCAAGCCAGCCCAACCGTGGCGCGCTGTGAGCACATCGGAGCCGGCTCTGCCGTAGGTCGCTGCGACGAACTGTTGGTGTGAACTGATCCCCCCAGGGTCTCTGTGATTGAACCTGATGCCACCTTCGAAAATCCAAGGGAGCTCAGCGTAGTAGGCACCGCCCAGGCTCAAAGAACGGTCGGTGTGCCCGTCGGGCGCGCGGTAGTAACCGACACCGATTGATGTGACCAGGTTGCGTTGGTCGAGCCATTTTCGATAGAGAAAGGCGTCCGTGCGTACGCGTGGCAGGTAGAACGCACCGTCGCCGGCGCCGATAGACAGCATCGCCAACCAATTGGAGTTCAATGTCACGGTATCGGCCAGTCCCCAAAACACGCCATCGGCACCAAATTGCCTTTTTGCCGCCAGCTCGGCACGCCAGACGTGGGGTCCCGCCTCATGCGTGCCCCGCAATGTCAAGTCGTGCCAGTTGCCGTAGCCATTGCTCAACTGTTGGTACCCCGACGACAACTCAACGCTGTTCGCGGGTCGCTGTTGTGGATTGGCTTCCAGTGGGACGACCGATTCAGGCAACCCACTGGGGTTGGATGTGGGGTACTGCGCAGCTGAGGGCAGTGTCAATGTCAGCGCCATGAGGGCGAGAAGGCAATGCAAAAAATGAGCGGTCATGGTGCGAATTCCTGGTGGTATGTAGGCGGACCCGCATGCGGGTGGCAGTGCGGTTTGGCACGCTGTACTTGGAGGGCTTGGGTCACGCATAGGCAGGTCTGTGCGCTTGGACTTTTGCTTTGGGCAAGGAAATCGGCTGTGACGTCAGGGCCGGTTCGAGCACCACCGTTTCGGTGAGCACGTCGACGATGCTGCAGGCGCTGCGTCCGTCGCCGAAAGGACTCGTCGCGAGTTGCATGGACTTGTAAAAATCGGCGTCTGTGAGCAAGGCCTGTGCATGCTCAACGATGGTCTGAACGTCCGTTCCGACCAGCCTTGCCCCCCCCGCATTTACCAACTCCTGTCTTTCAGTGCTTTTTCGGGCCACCAGAACAGGCCGACCAAAGGCAGATGCTTCCTCCTGGATACCTCCAGAATCGGTCAACGTGAAGTGACAGTGCACCAGCAGTGCAATCATCGCTTGATAACCCAGTGGCTCCGTCAGGCAGATGCGAGTGCGAACGTCCGTCGGCAGGCCGTTGATCACGGCTTCGACGTCCGCGCGCACCGTCGGGTTGGGGTGAACTGGCCACACGGCCACCACGTCTGGGTGTGCCGCAATGATGTGACCCACGGATCGCGCAATGTCCCTGATGGGCTGTCCCCAATTTTCCCGACGGTGCGCGGTGATGAGTAAGAGTTTTGCGCCTTGTGTGCGCTGTTGGAATGCGACCACATCTTGTGGCATTGAACCCTCTGCATCAAACGCACTGCGCCCCAGCCGCTTTTGGGTCCACAAGGCCGCATCAATGACCGTGTTTCCCACTTCAAAGATACGGTGGCGATCTACCCCCTCTTCCAACAAGTTGTATTTGCATTGGCGGGTCGGAGGAAAATGCCAATGTGCCAGTCGACCAATGAGTTCGCGGTTTTTTTCCTCAGGGAAGGGCTCTCGTTCACCGGTGCGCAGCCCTGCCTCAATGTGCGCTACGGGACGGTCTTGGTAGTAGCCGATCATCGCGCCAACCAGCGCCGATGTGGTGTCCCCTTGGACCAAGACAACATCAGGGTCCAAGTGTTGCAAGGCGTCACCGATACCATCCATCAGTGCTGAACTGAGGTGCGCCAACGAGGTGGATTTTCGCTGCAGATCAATGCAGATGTCTGGAGGCATACCAAAGAACTGATAGAGGGCTTGCGCTATAGCCTCATGCTGTCCCGTGTGGACCAGCAGCACACGTTCGCCACGGGCCTTGAGCTCCAGGTAAACAGGGGCCATTTTGATGATTTCAGGGCGCGTGCCGATGCAGGCAAGGTAGGTTTTGGGTTGCATCTTCATTCCGTTTCAAAGGTGGAGGGGATCACAGGCAAGAGGTGCTGGCCGTCGCAGCTGTCACACGGTGGTGTGTCATGACTTGATGAACGACTTCGTCCGTGACAGTCCAATGTGAGCTGTGTCGAGCCGTTGACGTTTCACGAAGCCAACAAGCCACAGTGGGCAGGTCTTGCACCTTCAACGCAATCACAGCAATCAAGCCCCATGCAAAGTCGTGCTGGGATTGCTTGAGCCAGGTCGCCTTGTGCTCGCGCATCCAACCCTGGTAGTGCGCAGCGGTGTCAACACCAGGAACTTTGAAATCAAACAACAAAGGCAAAACCTGAGCGACGTGGTCAGGGTAAAAGGCTGGCTTGGCTGTTCGCTGCTCGGGTTGGGTGGACACGAGGTAGCCGTTCAAGTCGGCATCCCAAAAGGCCCGCAGTATGTTGCGTTTCAACGCAATGCGATCAGGTTGCTGCTTCCCAGCCCGCACGGACCCATTTTCGTTTTCCCATGAGAGCACCTCCAAGTTGTCCATCAGTAAGCCGTGCTGGTACACCGGCGACACCAGGTAAATGCCACGTGTTGGGTCGAGCAGGCGCACGAGTGCGGATCGACTGGCTTCCCAACTGCTTCGAAAAGTTTTGGGTCCTGCGCGCTTTAATGCAGAGGTCTCAAGCAGCCTGAGCCACAGTGCCAGTTGGGAGTCGTCTGCGTCTGCTGTTTTACAAGGCGCCCATACAGGGCCATTGCGACAAAACCGGTCAAAGCTGGCATCGGGCTTTTGCCGTTCCAACAGCCAACGCGCCCAGGGGATGGCATAGGCTGAAATGTCTAAACCACTGTCATGCGCCAGAAGCAGCGCTTGCAGTGCGAAGTAGGGGTCTACCGTGTCCCCTTTGTATTGCACAGATATGGCACCTTGCGCATCTGCATACCCTTGCAAATCAAGTTTGGTGGCCTGAGCTGGAATGGCCCAGGCCATGGCCCAGGTGCCGGCTACCGCCAGAGCAAGCTTGGCCCATCGTTTCATGCAGACCATATGACACCTAAATCTCTCGCCCATACGGTGCCATGGGCGATGGCGCCCGCTTCTGCAAGGATGTTCTCTGCACTTACCGTGGTCAGCAGGGCAGGTCTGCCCAAGCGACAGTGGGTTCCCATCAAAATCACCGTTTCAGATATGACCGGACCGGACACTGCTGCGTACTCCAGGATTTGTATTTGTTGTTCACTGACCAGCGAGCCTTCAATCTTGGCGTGTGCACCGACCACCACACCGTTTCGTGCCTTCACGTCGCCCGCAATCTCGGTACCGTCGCCAATCATCAAGCGACCTGTCACGATCAGTGAGCCCCGGAAGCGGCGGTCTGGCGGTAAGGTGCAGTCCCCGCGCAGCAATGTGAGCCCATCCGCTTGGGCAATCGCTCCGTTGATGTCACTGAACTTGGCATGAATCAGTTGTCGCTCTTGCCTCCCAGCATGGTGTGTGTTGCTTACCCCAAGTCGGATCACGGGCGCTTGCATGCGTTCAAAGCAGCACTCGGTGTCTATCTCAATCGACGTGGACGACGAGATGCGTCGTAACGCGATGCAGCCTCTGTCCAGGTGCATGGCCGCGTCAGCGTGCGCCCAGTTGACAATCTCGCTCTTGGCCCCCAAGCGCATGCTGCCCTGGACATACAAGCCCGAAAAGCGATTGTTTTCGCCGCAGGCGATGTCTCCCGCCACAAACAACGCTTGAGGGCATACGATGGCACGGCTGCTTTGAATGGCGTGAAGCGATATGACGAGGCGCTTCACGCAAGCCCAATCCATGTCGCTCAGTGTTTCGGACACCACATCAAATCGTGAGCTGGCAAGGACCGCTCTGCCGTCCATGCGGGCCAAAGCGATGTCTCTGAACTCGTCAGCAAAGTGATCGATGTCGTTGGTGTAATTGGCTGCAATCGGCAGTGGCGAAACATCTGTTGGGTGTCGCCACTCACGCCATGCGGGGCGCAGTGCGATGGTCAGCAGCACAGTGCATGCCGCAGCAAATAGGAGCAAGTTGATGGCGTAGGTCATTGTTCAATGCTCGGTTTGCGATAACGAACGGTTTTGTCCCATACCAGATCGCGATTGAAGAGTCGGTCAACAGCCAAGCTGGCCACTGAGGACGAGATCGAAAACAAGCTGACAAAAAAGCCGAGCAGGTTCAATGGCATGAGCCGCAGGCGCCGCCGATTGCCATCGAGCAAGACGGCAATCACGATTTCAAAGAACGCTGCAAAATTGCCCATCGCGCCGTAGCACATCAAGGCAAAAACTGAAATCAACTCGTTCAACAGAGAGCCAGCGTTCAGGAAATACAGGCCTACGGCCAGAATCCAACCCAACAACAAGATGGGTGGTAAGACGAACACCATGAGCAACATGAGCCCGTCGACCCGTTCGCGCCAGCTCAAATAAGGACTGATCGCAAACTGGTACCAGTAGCGCATCAGTACTTGGTTGTGCCCTTTGGACCAGCGCTTGACCTGTTTGATGCGAATGGCCCAGTCTTCGGGCACCTCCTCGTAGCACTCGGATCGGTTGGTGTAAATCGTCTTCCAACCATTGAACAGCAACCGGTAGGTGATGTCAGTGTCCTCTGCCAACATGTCGTCATGCCAGCCGCCTACTGCTGCGACCGCGGACAGTCGAACACCGCCCACGGTGCCCCCATATTGGGGAACCAGCTTCAGGTTCATGCGCGCCTGCTGATCAACTTGGTAGCCACCAGAGCGTTCAAGGTCAAGCAAGCGTGTCAGCAAGTTTGCCCCTGCATTGATGGGCACCACGCGCCCCATGACAGCGCCCACTTCTGGGTCAAAGAACGGAGCCACCAGTTGTTTCAACAGACCGCGTCCCGGTACGTAATCTGCGTCAAAGATGATCGCGATGTCGCCTTCTGCGTGAGACAGCGCATCTTTGAGTGCCGCTGCCTTGCCGCCCTTGCCATCGTCACGGTGAAACGGTGTGATGCGACCTGGGTGGTTCAATACCCACTGGTCGATGATGTTTCGTGTGTCGTCTGTAGATCGGTCATTGACCGGTACGATTTTCAACTTCTCTAAGGGGTAGTTCGTGTTCAGTAACGCACGCAGGCAACCCGCGATGACCAACTCTTTGTTATGGGCAGCAATGAACACAGTGACCATGGGCCATGGCGCGGCGTCGATGTCCAAGTAGGGATGACGTTGTTTGCCAAACAGCCGACTCAGCGTGAACAGTCCATGTCGCAGCGCATAGACCATCATGATCAAGATGATGATGAACAACGCCGTGGCCATGACCGACCCCGCGGTATGCGCGAAGGTGCCAGGGATCAGCACCTGAGGGGGAAGGGCGTTTGTGGTCAGCATGGTTCAGGTCGACGCAGACATCGGTGTTGCAGTGCGCTGTAAGGACAACACGCTGTGGTGACGAGCAGGCATGTCAACGGCGATAGCGAGGTGACCGCTAAAGCGTCCAACGTTGAATGACCGCATGACCAGTTGTTCTTGTTCCCAGCTGCCCATGCGCAAGAAGCAAATCGCTTGCTTTTGGGCACCCAGGCGGGCAGCCACAACATCAATCTGATGGACAACACCGTAGCTTGAGAACACTGCAGTCAATGCAGATTTGATCAGGGTTACATCGGCATCTTCGCCCAGCTTTTCGATGGCAGCCTGCAAGGGGTTGATGGTCACGGTGAGGTCTCATTCAAAGGATGGAAGCAGGACAACACGTCCAAGCTGATCTCGAATCTAAAGACCTTGCCGGCAACGGTCTGTGCGGTATCGAACCTTTGCACGTGTGCGGTGGCGGACAGACGACCCAGTGGTGGCATTGCACAGTGAGCGGTGCAGTCCATCCCGGACGCGCATCACAAAAGGTATTTCAAATGAACCGTTCCATCTCTGCAATCACAGTGCTTCTCGCGACCATCTTTGTGGGGGCTTGTACCGGTCCCATGGGTCCCCAGGGCAACACAGGCAATACCGGCTACACCGGTGCTCAAGGTGAGCCTGGTAACCAAGGCAATACCGGCAACACCGGATTCACGGGAGCACAGGGGGCGACCGGTAGCCAGGGCAATCAAGGCAACACTGGTTACACCGGCCCAACGGGTCTTTCAGGCAGCGTGGGTGCGACCGGTGGTCAGGGCAACACCGGTAACACCGGCGCGCAAGGTGCCACCGGACTGACTGGAGACACGGGAGCCACAGGTACCCGCGGAAACACGGGTGCCAGAGGCACTGCCGGCACGACGGGGTCTGGTGGAGCTACCATCTTGGTGGTCCCTGCCACCAAGTGATGGGTTGCTGAATGGGCCTTCAGGTCTGTTCAGCCACCTGCTGAGGTAGCAACCGCTGGTACTCTCTTTTCACGACCGAATAGCACTCGCAGCTGTGCTGCGCTATGCCAATGCGGTCTTTGACCAAGATGATGCCTTTGTTGTAGACGAGCAGACCCTCGCTTTGAAGTTGCATGGCGCCTGCGCGCATCTGCGTCTGCGAAACGCCCAACATATTGGCGATCATTTGCTTGGTCATTCGCAACTCATTTCCCTCGTGTCGGTCTAAGGTCAAAAGCAGCCATCGGCACAATTGCTGATCCAAGGTGTGGTGCTTGTTGCACGCTGCAGTTTGGGTCATCTGGGTGATCAACGCTTGCATGAATTTCAAAAAAAGATGCCGCA
>CAZHDP010000115.1:0-8896 GCA_964531605.1 uncultured Burkholderiaceae bacterium
GAGCGCAAGGCGCTCATGAACCTCCGCGCGTTGGAGATGCCTTCGAGGTACACGATGATGCTTTGGGTCTGCGCATCGTTGGCCAAGAAGTCGAGCACCTGGGCAATGTCCACCCCGGTGTTGGGGCCGAGAGAGACCACAGATGAAAAGCCCACCGCGTTGTTTTTGGCCCAGTCCAGCATCGAAGACGTCAACGCACCCGATTGCGAAACCAAGGCCAGGGGGCCTTTTTTGGCCATGAGGCCGAGTGCGCTCGCGTTGAGCGACAAGTGCGGGCGTTGAAAGCCCAGGCAGTTGGGCCCCAGCAAGTAAACGCCCTCGCGCTTGGCAATCTTTTTGAGTTCTTGTGCCTTTTCAGCACTGATGCCCGACGAGATCACCAGCGCTGCGCGGCAAGCGATGCGGCCTGCGATTTCAAGGGCTGCCGCCAAGTCCGCGGGAGGCAGTGCAATGATGGCCAGGTCGGCCTTGGTGGATGCCAGGTCGGCCAGGGTGCCGCTGGTGTGGATGTCCAGAAAATGCAGTTGCCCGGCGTAGCCCTGCGCGAGCAAGGCTTCTTTCAACGCCTTGGCGTGCGGCGATTGCGGTGAGGTGTCATCGTCATTGCCCGCAAAGACAATGATCGATTGGTGGGCGAAGAGGGGGTTGAGGTAATGTTTGTCCATGAATTCAATCTGCGCCGATGAGCACTTTCACGTGGGCGGTGACGCTGCGCGCCAAGGGGCTGAGCACGTAGCCGCCTTCAAGGCATGAGATCACCCGTCCTTGGCAATGGCGTTTGGCCACGGCCATGATTTGTTGGGTCACCCATTCGTAATCAGCCTCCACGAAGCCCAGGTTGCCCATGTCGTCTTCGCGATGGGCATCAAAGCCCGCTGAGATGTAGATCAACTGTGGCTTGAAGGCGTCCAGCGCCGGTATCCATTGGGTGGTGACCGCTTCGCGGAACTTGTCGCCGCTGCTGCGCGTAGGTAGGCCGACGTTGACCATGTTGGGGCCTGTGGCGCTGTCACCGTTGTAGGGGTAAAGACCTTGCTCAAAAATGGAACACATCAGGACCCGTGGGTCACCCCTGAAGATGTCTTCGCTGCCGTTGCCGTGGTGCACGTCAAAGTCGATCAGGGCCACGCGCTCCAAACCATGCACGTCGAGTGCATGCCGGATGCCTACCGCCACGTTGTTGAAAAAACAAAAGCCCATTGCTGCGGCGCGCTCAGCATGGTGGCCAGGCGGACGGATGGCGCAAAAGGCGGTCGGAACCTCACCTGCCACGACCAAATCTGTGGCCTGTACCACCGCACCAGCGGCACGCAAGGCAGCCTTGACGGTGTAGGGGTTCATGGAGGTGTCTGGGTCGACCCGGTGGATGCCTTGCTCCACACTAGGCGACGCTGCAATGAGCTCCTCGACGTACTGCGGGGCATGCGCTCGCCCGAGCTGTTCCACGGTGGCCAGTGGTGCGTCGTAGGGGAACATGTAGTCCAGCAAGCCTTTGACCAGCAACTGGTCATTGATGGCCCCCAGGCGCTCGGGACATTCTGGATGGTCTGGCCCCATTTCATGGCGGGCGCAATCTGGATGGGTGATGTAGGCGGACAACAAAACGGACTCCTGCGGGCGGTGGGGTGTGAGCCTCGAACCAGTTTAAGGCGCATCGTGTCGCATGTCATTGACCTGCGACAAGCGACGGCCATGAAAAAAGCACCTGACCCACTGTGGCGTGGTCTCAGGTGCTTGAGGTCAGGTGTGCCGCTGCAGCCGTGCACCGGCGCAGCGGTTTACACGGTCAAAGGCGTTCAAAAATGGCTGCAATGCCTTGCCCACCGCCAATGCACATGGTGACGAGGGCGTAGCGGCCTTTCACGCGTTGCAGCTCATAGAGCGCTTTCACGGTGATCAATGCACCGGTCGCACCGATGGGGTGTCCCAATGAAATGCCGGAACCGTTGGGGTTGACTTTGGCGGGATCCAGGCCCAGGTCGCGGGTGACCGCGCAGGCTTGTGCGGCAAAGGCTTCGTTCGCTTCAATCACGTCCAGGTCATTCACCGTCAAGCCTGCTTTTTCCAAGGCTTTTCGGGTGGCTGGTACGGGGCCAATGCCCATGTATTTGGGGTCCACGCCAGCATGGGCGTAGGCGACCAAGCGCGCCAGCGGTTGCAGGCCGCGCGCCTTGGCGGTTTGGGCTTCCATCAGCACCACGGCAGCAGCGGCATCGTTGATGCCAGAGGCATTGCCAGCCGTCACCGTGCCGTTCTCTTTGGCAAACACGGGCTTGAGTTTGGCCATGTCGGCTGCAGAGCAGTTGGGGCGGAAGTGTTCATCGGTGGCATAGGCGACGTCCCCCTTTTTGCTTTTCAGGATCACAGGGGTGATTTGCTCGGTGAAGTAGCCCGCTTCGGTGGCGCGTTGAGCGCGGTTATGGCTCTCCACGGCCAGCTTGTCTTGGTCGTCCCGAGTGATGCCCCATTTGGTGGCGATGTTTTCAGCCGTGACACCCATGTGGATGTTGTGGAAGGGGTCGTGCAACGCGCCGATCATCATGTCGGTCATCTTGGTGTCACCCATGCGGGCACCCCAACGCATGTTCAAGCTGGCGAACGGTGCGCGACTCATGTTTTCTGCGCCACCGCCGATGGCGATGTCGGTGTCACCCAACAAAATGGCTTGACTGGCCGACACGATGGCTTGCAGACCCGAGCCGCACAAGCGGTTGACGTTGAATGCCGGTGTGCCTTCTGCACAGCCGCCCTGGATGGCCGCCACACGGGACAAGTACATGTCGCGTGGCTCGGTGTTCACCACATGGCCGAACACCACGTGACCCACGTCTGCGCCGTCGACTTTGGCGCGCGAGAGGGATTCGCGTACCACTTGTGCGGCGAGGTCAATGGGGGGAATGTCTTTCAAGCTGCCACCGAACGTACCGATGGCGGTGCGCACACCGCTGACAACAACAACTTCGCGACTCATGGCTTATCTCCTTGCGTTAAATTTGATGCGAATTACAGACCCCCCGCCTTACGGGGGGGTTACTGGTGGTGACGGATGACGTCAGACTTCTCTGATGTCGGCGATGGCTTCTTGCCCAAAGGCTGGGCTTTGCAAGTAGCTCAGGATGCGCCGCGCCGCGTCTTGAGGGGTGGCGAGTTGACCATTGGTTTTCATCGCCACAAAGTTTTTGCGGTCCGGAAACTGGCGGTCGTCTCCGCTGCGCAACTCGACTTGCATGTCCGTGTCGATCACGCCTGGCGCCAACGAGCACACTTTGGCGCCGTTGGGCTTGAGCGCCTCTTCCAGCGACAGGCAACGGGTGAAATGATCCAACCCTGCTTTGGCTGCGCAATACCCGCCTTGGCTGGCCATTGCCCTGCGACCCAGGCCCGACGAGATGTTCAGCACTCGGCGCTGCACCGGCCAGTGTTCTGTGGCTTTCAGGAAAGCTGCGGTCAGCAGCACCGGGGCCTCCAGACCCACACGCAGTGCGTTGCTGAGGCTGTGTGCGTCTACCGCACTGGTGGGGGCGGGTTGTGCAATGACCCCCGCGTTGTTGATGAGGTTCACCACAGCCCAGCGTTCAGGCTGTCGCTCGCTCAACCATGCTGTCAATTGTTCACCTGCTGACAGCGTGCTCGACAGGTCGATCTGCCATTGCGCGAGCAGGTTGTCTGACGCACTGGTGAGGTCGTCATTGCGCTGCCGTGAGATGCAAACCAAATCGTGGCCCTCGCGCGCGCATTGCTGCGCCATGGCAAGGCCCATGCCTCGGGATGCGCCAGTGAGGATGGTGAGTTGTTTTTTCATGCACAACATTGTGACGCGCGTTCCGTTCACGTGCAAAAAATTACATGCTCGCTCCCCAAGCGCCGGAAAACAGGCTATACTTCGACTTGTCGCGGGAATAGCTCAGTTGGTAGAGCGCAACCTTGCCAAGGTTGAGGTCGAGAGTTCGAGACTCTTTTCCCGCTCCACATTCGCGAAAAGGGAAGCAATTGCTTCCCTTTTTCAATGCTGCAGAACAGCCCTGCAGTTCAAGCATAAATGGCGCGATAGCAAAGCGGTTATGCACCGGATTGCAAATCCGTATAGCCCGGTTCGACTCCGGGTCGCGCCTCCACCCTAAAAAAGCCCCAACTGCACACGCAGTAGGGGCTTTTTTTTGATTTTGTGGTCTGTTTTCCAGGCCATTTGCTACAGTTTCAGCGTGTCCATCGTTCAGTAAAGACGTTTCCTATGAAATTGCAACCTATGGTGTTGGCTTGCGGCTTGGCTTGGGCCAGCTTGGGGGCTCAAGCACAAGTGTCAGACGCGAAGCAGGTGCGCAGCATGGCTGCGGCTTGTTTCAATTGCCATGGGACACAGGGTGTTGCGCAGCCGGGCATGGACACTTTGGCAGGGGCTGACAAAGACGACATGCTCAAAAAGATGTTGGATTTCAAGGCAGGTCGCAAGCCTGCGACCATCATGCACCAGCTGACCAAAGGGTATTCCGATGAGCAACTGGCGGCGCTGGCGACGTATTTCGCTGCGCAGAAAAAATAAAGGAGCCTGATCATGCAACGTCGTCAATTCATACAACGCGTCGGTGTGACGGGTTCTTTGGGTTCCGTGGGATGGGTCGCTGGCTGTGCCAGTCCCATGGGCGGCACCAAACCGCATGTGGTGGTCGTGGGCGGTGGCTATGCCGGTGCGACAGCCGCCAAATACGTGCGGATGTGGTCAGAACAGGG
The DNA here is from genome assembly GCA_964531605.1 of uncultured Burkholderiaceae bacterium. GTDB lineage: Bacteria > Pseudomonadota > Gammaproteobacteria > Burkholderiales > Burkholderiaceae_C > Defluviibacillus. The sequence continues at coordinate 4,729 of CAZHDP010000115.1, forward strand.
CATCGATGTCACCTTGGTGGAACCCAACGCGGTATTCGTGTCATGCCCGCTGTCGAACTTGGTGCTGGGTGGTTCCAAATCCATGGCTGACATTTCGACACCGTATGACAACCTGGTGAAGCGGCATGGTGTGAGACTGGTGCAAGATACCGTCACCCGCATTGATGCCGATAAACGCCTTGTGGTGCTGGGCAAAGGGCAGACGTTGAGTTACGACCGTCTCATTCTGTCGCCTGGCGTGGATTTCATATGGGACTCGCTCCCTGGCATGGGCACTGCGGCGGCCAAAGAAAAGGTATTGCACGCGTGGAAAGCGGGTACTCAAACGCTGGCCCTGCGCCGGCAACTCGAAGCCATGCCCGATGGCGGTGTGTTTGCCATTTCGATCCCGTTGGCGCCTTACCGCTGCCCTCCCGGCCCCTACGAGCGTGCTTGCCAAGTGGCGCATTACTTCAGCAAGGCCAAGCCCAAAAGCAAAGTACTGGTTTTGGATGCCAATGACGATGTGACCTCCAAAGGGGCGTTGTTCAAAAAAGCATGGGCTGAACGCTACAAAGGCATCGTCGAATACCGGCCCAAGCACAAGGTCGTGGATGTGGACGTGGCGACGAGCACGTTGAAGTTTGAATTCAACGATGACCTCAAAGCCCAAGTCCTGAACGTGCTGCCAGACATGCGCGCAGGCGACATTGCGGTCAATTCCGGGTTGGCAACGGCCAACAAGCGTTGGTGTGAGGTTGACTTTTTGACGTTCGAGTCCGTGGCTGCGAAAAATATCCACGTGCTGGGAGACGCCATACAGATTGCCCCTTTGATGCCCAAGTCTGGCCACATGGCCAACCAGCACGGCAAAACCTGTGCGGCGGCTGTGGTGGCCTTGTTGACCGGTGAAAAGCCCAACAGCCAGCCTATCTACAACAACACTTGCTACAGTTTCGTGAGCGATGAAGATGTGGTTCATGTGTCCAGCGTTCACCGCTACGACGCTGAGAAGAAGACCATGCTCACGGTGCCGGGTTCGGGTGGGTTGTCCAGCGCGGCCAATGAGCTTGAGGGGCGCTACGCTTTGGCGTGGGCTCAAAACATCTGGGCGGATACGCTGGCGTGATTCGCGTGTCACGACCATGGCCAGCCCTGGTCTGGGCACTGGTCGGCGGCACGGGCTGTTGTGCTGGGGCGGCGTGGGCTCAGGCGGACGAAGCCCGTGCCAAAAAAATTGTGACAGGCGTGTGTTTCGTTTGCCACGGCGTTGAGGGTGAGTCCGCCAGCGAAGCCTTTCCCCGGCTTGCCGGGCAACACTGGGAATACATCGCCAAGCAGCTGGACAATTTCAAGTCAGGCAAACGCAAAAGCACGGCCATGGCCAGCATGGTGGCCAAGCTCAACAGCGACGAGATGGCGGCCATTGGCAAGTATTTTGAAAAGCAGGTGGTACCGCCCGAACCCCCAAAGAACACCGTGTTGGCCGATGCGGGGCGGCAAATTTACCAAGGTGGCATTCCCAACAGCGGTGTACCTGCCTGCGCCAGTTGTCACGGCCCCGCCGCATTGGGTACGGCAGCACTGCCTCGGCTGGCCGGGCAACACGCCTCGTACATCGAAGCCCAGCTGAAGCAGTTCCACCAACGTGAGCGGACCAATGACAACGCCATCATGCACACCGTTGTGGGCAACATGACTGCCAAGGAGATCGCCGCCGTGGCTGAATTTGTCAGCGGCTTGTGACGTCTTGCTGCTGAGCGGGATGGCGCTCTTTTCGGATGCCTGCAGCAGTGTTGCCAATCGCAGCGCAATGCTGAATAATTCTGCGAATGCTTATATTTGTATGGGGCACCGTGTGCCGAAGCGTGTTTGATCTGCTTCGACGTCATTGGCCGTCGTCGCTGCGCTCAATGCTCACAAGTTGCTGTTGTGGTGTGTTGTTGGCTCTGCCCGTGTTGATCTCGGCTCAGCAGGTGTCAGGGCAGGTGACAGAGCAGATATCAGGGCAGGTATCAGACGTGACCTTGCAGCAGGTGTCCACGTCCGTGTGGTTTGTGGAAGGCTTGTCCGCCCTGGGCTCCTCCGCAAATCGGAACTTCATTTCCAATGCTGGTGTGGTGGTGACGCCTGCGGGCGTTGTCGTGGTGGATGGTTTGGGGTCACCGGCGTTGGCCACCTCGTTGTTGTCTCAAATCCGCAAAATCACACCACTGCCTGTCACCCATGTCATCGTCACCCATTACCACGCCGACCATGTTTACGGTCTGCAAGTGTTCAAAGACCTTGGGGCGAAAGTCATCGCACACGGGGATGCCAAAAACTACCTTTACTCTGAAACGGCGCGTTTGCGATTGCAGTCCTCTCGTCAAGCCTTGGCGCCATGGATCGATGAGCACACGCGCCTGGTGGCCGCTGACGAATGGCTCAGCGAAAAAACCGTGTTGACGATCGGTGGTGTCAACATCCTCATTCAGCCTGTTGGACCGTCTCATACCCCAGAGGACTTGGTCGTTTACCTGCCCTCTGAGCGGGTTCTGTTTTCCGGTGATCTGGTGTTCAGGGGTCGCATCCCCTTTGTCGGCCAGGCAGACAGCGGGCATTGGATACAGGCTCTGGATGGCTTGATAGGCTTCAACGCCCACATCCTCGTACCAGGGCATGGCCCGTTGTCACGCGAAGCCAGACAAGACATGGAACTCACACGTGACTATCTGGTCTATCTCAGGGCAACCATGGGCAAAGCCGCCGCTGACATGACGCCTTTTGAGGAGGCGTATGCGGCAACTGACTGGCGCCGTTTTGAGGCTTTGCCCTTGTTCAGGTTCGCCAATCGCATGAATGCCTACAACACCTACCTTTCTATGGAACACACAACGCCGTGAGTGCTGATGTCAATGTGAGACGGGTGTCTCGCCGAGCTTGGATCGCGTCTGCCACGGTCGCGACGTGGGGCGGCGTGACGGGCCCGAATGCTGTGGCCGCCAACGCGACCCTGCCCCTCAGTCGCGCTTTGGATGTCGAGCTGCAAAGGGCACTGAAAGCCAAGGAACCCTTGGTGGTGCTGGTCAGTCTGGACGGTTGCCCGTATTGCCATGCAGCGAGACGCAGTTTTTTGATTCCCATGCGCGAACAAGGTCAAATCGATGTGGTTCAGCTGGACATGCGCAGCCCAAGAGCCGTGGTGGATTTCGATGGTCGCCTGCGCACCCATGAGCAATTGATCCAGGCTTGGGGTGTCAAGGTCGCCCCCACGCTGCTGTTCTGGGGCCCCAAAGGGGTTGAGTTGACCGAGCGCATGGTCGGTGGCTACTTGCCGGATTTTTATGGCGCTTATCTTGATGAGCGACTGCAGCAAGCTCGGCGCGCCTTGCTCTAGCGGGCAGGCTTCAAAAACAGTTCAAGCTGTTGGGCTGGCAGTGGTTTGCTGAACAAATACCCCTGGTAGTTGAGGCATCCGTGCTCTGCCAGCGTGTTGCGTTGTTGGGGCGTTTCTACGCCCTCTGCGATGACTTTCAAGCCAAGGCTGTCTGCCAGCGCCACGATGGTTTTTGAGATGGCAGCGTCGTTGCTGTCGGTGGTGATGTCGCGTACAAAGCTGCGGTCAATTTTGAGCTGCTGGAGCGGCATGCGCTTCAGGTAAGACAGTGACGAGTAGCCGGTACCGAAATCGTCCAGAGAGAAGCCAATGCCGTGGGACTGCAAGGCGTTCATCTTGGCGATCACGTCTTCAATGTTGTTGACCAGCAGCGTCTCGGTCAATTCGAGTTTCAGCTTCCCGGGGGCAACCCCTGTCTTGGCCAAAGTGTCGAGGACTTGGTCCACGAAATCAGATTGATGAAATTGACGAGCGCTGACATTGACCGACATGGTCAGGTGGGCCATGCCGGGAACACTTGCCCACGATTGAATCTGTGCACTGGCTGTGTCCATGACCCACTTGCCCAGGGTCAATATCAAGCCAGTTTCTTCTGCAAGAGGGATGAATTCAGCCGGCGAAACCAGCCCTTTGGTGGGATGTTGCCAGCGCAACAACGCCTCAACGCCAAAACACTTGCCCCGATAGTCGACTTGAGGTTGGTAATGAAGCGCAAATTGTTTGTCGTCCAGCGCATGGCGTAGATCTGCTTCCATGGCCGCTCTTTGGGTGACAGAGGCCTGCATTTTGGGATCAAAAAACCGCAGGGTG